>JAOAHX010000011.1 GCA_026415035.1 Thermodesulfobacteriota bacterium
CCCCCAAGTAGCTTGCAGATTCTGAGAAACTTTGAAAACGCCATTAAGCAGATTGGGGGAGTTAAAGTATTTCAAAGTGGTACTACCGATCTTTGGTTAAGACTCGACAAGGAGGGCAAAACTTTCTACGCTTATGTAAGGGCGCCCCACGGAGAGACATATTATCTCACCGTCGTAGAAAAAGAGGCGATGGTACAGGAGGTGGTGGCGGATGCCAAAAGCCTGATAAGGGATATTCAATCAAAAGGGAGCGCCTCCGTTTATGGAATCTATTTCGATTTCGATAAGGCGGATATTAAAGCAGAGTCTGAACCGGCGATTAATGAGATTGCAAAACTCCTTCAGGAGAACAAAGATCTTAAGCTCTATGTGGTAGGGCATACCGATAACGTTGGGAATTTTGACTACAACATGAAGCTTTCAAAAGCCCGGGCAGATGCCGTGACAAAAGAGCTGGTAACAAAACATAAGATCTCCCCAGAAAGGCTCAAAGCCTTTGGCGTCGGCTCTCTTTCTCCAGTTGCTTCCAACAAGACGGAGGAGGGTCGCGCCAAGAATCGCCGTGTGGAATTGGTGGAACAGTAAAATCTTAGGGAATTTTGCCACTTAATCGAAGAAGGGGATGAGTCTTTTCATCTCTCCTTCGGGGTTGATGGGTGTATGGAAGCGTCATGATCTTGAGGCGCTTTAAGTAGGATTAGACGATTAGGGACGTCCTTGAAATTTGGACATTTAAAGCTGGAGGGCTGATTTGATTATTGACATACATTTCGCATCGCAACGAATGGTCGCATCATAGAAATCACCACGAACTGCCCGGGTACTCGGCACCCTGCTTGCTTTGATTTGGTTGGGCGCCAGGATCAAGGCCCTGATCCTCCGCAAAGGATTCCGCCCGGGCTCCCCCATCGTGCCGTGCGCCAGACCTTGCCAGACATTCAAAAGGCCATCCTCACCCAAAGCGGGGAGGCTAAAGTGGATGTCCTGAGAAACCTCCAATACATGGAAAAGTTTTGACTCTATGATCCCTTGAGGAGCTGTGGTTTTCGCCATCGGGGGATTGGCTTCAGGAGACAATTTTCTACTTCAGAAAGGGTAATTCTACAGCCCTATGGGACTCAGGGGCGATGGGAGTGAGATGGGATTCCCTTAGTATTATCGCCATGGACCTCTCATCCATTTGCGTCCCCTTGTTTACCGGAAGGAGATAGGGTATAAATATCGTTAAGAATAGACTGCGAGGGATCGGATGCGAAAGAGATGGGCCTTAGTTGCCCTCTTGGGGATGTTCTTCTTGTTCTGGGCGAACGGTTCCCTTCACGCCCAGAAGCAACCCAGGAGTCTGACGATCCTTTACACCAACAATATCAACGGCGAGATCGAACCTTGCCCGACCTGAGACCCCAGGACGCGGCTTGGCGGTCTGGCCAGGAGGGCGACGTGGATCCGGGAGATGCGCGAACCAGGGGGAAAAGACCTGTTCCTCCTCGATGCGGGTGATTTGCTTTTCAAGAGGTATTCCGGTCCCATCCCCCAGAACGAAGTGCAGATGGCCACGGAGAGGGCCCAGTTGATTCTCGACAGTTTCAACCTGATGGGCTATGACGCCCTGGCCATCGGAGATGACGATCTTTCCCTGGGAAAGGAGTTCCTCCAGGAGATGGCGAAGAGGGCCAAATTCCCCTTCCTCTCAACCAACGTGATCGATGAGGCCACAGGCAAGCCCCTCTTCCAAACCCATCTCCTCAAGGAGCTGGCGGGCCTCCGGATTGGCCTCTTCAGCCTCCTCTCTTCCGAAGCCTTCCAGAATCCCTACGATCCGAGGAGAAAAGGGCTCCAGTTTCGATCCCCCACCGAGACCGCCCAGGCCATGGTGAAAGAGCTCCAACCCAGGACGGACCTGATCATCCTCCTCAGCCATCTCGGTTATCCCAAGGACGTGGAGCTTGCCCAGACGGTGCCCGGGATCCACTTCATCATCGGTGGCCATTCGGCCGTCAATCTCCCCAACCCCCCTTTCATTCAGAGGAGCTGGATCTTCCAGATGGCCTCGAAGGGATTATACGGAGGGAGGCTCCAGCTCCTCCTTCGAAGCAACGAGCTCCTCTTCTTCAATGGCTCTGAAAAGCGATCCCTGGAAAACAGCCTCCATCAACTCAAGGAGAGGGTCCTCACCGCAGACGTGAACGAAATAGAATACTGGCTCCAGTCGAACCTCGGTCTTTACGCTCGTATCCTCAATATGGCCCGTCTCTCTCAGATCCGTTTCCCCGAGGAGCTCCCCCAGAACCTCCGGGATCTCGTCGCAGCCCTGAAAGCCCAAGACTCCGAAAAGCAGAAGGGATTGCGGGGAAGGGTCAAAGAAGAAGCCGAGCAGGCCCTCAAACAATTAGAGGCCAGAAATGAGCTTCATCACCACCTCATCGCCCTGGGCCAGCAGATCAAGGATCATCCCGAGATCGCAACATGGGTCCAACAGTTTCGATCTAAGTACCCCGAGCCCGAAAAGGCCTCCGTCCCTCGTCAGGAGGCCCCCCGACCGAAAGGCCCCACCCCTCAGAAGTGAACATGTCCAAGGCAGACCTGATCCTCCTCCATCCTCCCACTTTTTATGACTTCAGGAAACGGCCAGGCCTGTACGGTCCCATCAGCGATGTCGTGCCCTCCACGCCCATCTTCGAGATGTACCCCATCGGCTTTGCCAGCCTCTCGGAGTATCTGGAACGTCACGGTCTCAAGGTTCGAATCGTCAATGTAGCGATGAAGATGCTCCGCTCCGAACGATTCGATGTCGAGAAGTTCATTCGAAAGAACAGACCCGTTGCCTTTGGAATCGATCTCCACTGGATGGCCCACGTCCATGGGGCCCTTGCCCTGGCCGAGTTGATCAAAAAATATCATCCCGAGACGCCCGTGATCTTGGGTGGCCTTTCGGCCACCTACTATCATGAAGAGCTCCTACGCCAGTATCCCTATGTCGATTTTGTGATGAGGGGAGATTCGACGGAGAAACCCCTGACCCAGTTGCTCAAGGCCCTCAAGGAGAAAAGGGGGGTGAAGGATATCCCCAATCTCACCTACCGCGACGGGGCAAACGGCATCCACGCCAATCCCATCACCTGCGTCCCGGAGGATCTCAACGAGATCGCCATCGATTACCGGCACATCATGAAGAAGGTCGTTCGGTTCATGGATCCCGTGGGCTACCAGCCCTTTGTCGACTGGTATACCTATCCCGTCACGGCGGTCTTCACCTGCAGGGGGTGCACCTATCACTGTAAAACCTGCGGGGGCTCTGCCAGGACCTTTCGGGCCATGGCCAATCGGTCGAGGCCTGCCTACCGTGACCCGATCCTCCTGGCCAAGGATATCTTCGACATCTCGGAACACCTCAATGCCCCGATCATGATCATCGGCGACATCTTCCAACCTGGAGAGGATTATGGGGAGGCTTTTCTCCGGGAGATGAAGAGGAGACCGATCGACAACCACATCGCCTTCGAATTTTTCGTCCCCCCCTCCCGGAGGCAATTGGAGCGAATCGCTGAGGCGGTCAAGAATTTTAATATCGAGATCTCGCCCGAATCCCATGACGAGGAGGTGCGGAGGGCCTTCGGCAGGCCTTATGGCAACCCACCCCTGGAGAGGATGATCGCCGATGCCATCGAGCTCGGCTGCAAGCGGATCGATCTCTTCTTCATGATCGGCCTTCCCAAACAGACCTACCAGTCGGTCATGGAAACCGTCGATTACTGCAGGGCCCTGCTCGAACGCTTCCGGCCTTACCATCGACTCATCCCCTTCATCTCCCCTTTGGCCCCCTTTCTCGATCCAGGAAGCACCGTCTTCGAGGAACCGGAAAGGCATGGATATCGCCTCTTCTACCGGACGGTGGAGGAACACCGTCAGGCCCTGACGGCCCCGAGCTGGAAGTACATTCTCAATTACGAAACCGAATGGATGGACCGCCACGAGATCGTGGCCAGCACCTATGAATCGGGGAGGAGGCTCAACCGCCTGAAGGCCGAATATGGTCTGGTCGATCGGAAGACCGCCGAGGCGGTTGAGTTGCGGATCGAACGGGCCCTCGCCCTGATGGAGGAGATCGACCGGATCCTCGCCATCGAAGACGCTCGACAAAGGGAAACGCTGCTCCAGGCCCTGCTGAACCGACCTCAGTCGCTTCGGCACTACAGCATGTCCACCGTTTGCGAAAAGCGAGAACTGGAGTGGCCCACCCGATTCATCCGGATGAACCTGTTCAAAATCATCAAAACGCTGATTTCGAGGAGGAAGCCTCATGCCGTCCCGCCCCCGTCAGGAGGCCCTTCGTAAGATCCCGAGCGTGGACGAGATGCTTTCAAAGGAGGAGGCCTCGAACCTTCTCAAGGTCCATCCCAGGGCCGTCGTGGTGGAGGCGATCAGAAGAGGGCTGGGACGGCTTAGGAACGAGCTGCTGAGGAGAAGCGACTCGTCCTTGCCCGTCGACGATCTCCTCTCGGACTCCTCCCTCTTCAGGCTTGTGAAGGAAGAGATCGATCTCCAGACCCAGCCCCGCCTACGACGGGTCATCAATGCCACGGGCATCGTCATCCACACCAATTTGGGCAGGGCGCCCCTCCATCCTCGCGCCCTCCTTCAGATGGTGGAGGTGGCTCAGGCCTACTCCAACCTCGAATACGATCTCGAGTACGGGGAGAGAGGGGACCGGCACTCCCACGTGGAACCCCTCCTCTGCCAGCTTTCTGGGGCCGAATCCGCCTTGGTCGTCAACAACAATGCCGCCGCGGTCCTGCTCTGCCTGAACACGATTGCAGAGGGAAGAGAGGTGATCATCTCCCGGGGTGAGCTCGTCGAGATCGGGGGTGCCTTCCGGATCCCTGACGTGATGAAACGGAGCGGAGCCCTGCTCAAAGAGGTGGGCACCACCAACCGCACCCATCTCAAGGACTACCAGAAGGCCATCGGGCCTGAGACCGCCCTCCTGCTGAAGGTTCATACGAGCAACTTCAGGGTGATGGGCTTCACTTCGGAGGTCTCCCTCGAGGAGCTCGTCCAACTCGGCAGGGCCCACCATCTCCCGGTGATGGAGGATCTCGGAAGTGGCTGTCTCATCGACCTTCGCCGGTACGGACTCGAAAAGGAACCCACCGTCCAGGAGGCGATTCGCACTGGAGTCGATGTGGTGACCATCAGCGGCGACAAACTCCTCGGAGGGCCTCAGGCCGGCATCATCCTTGGAAAGAAAGCGGTCCTTGAAACGATCAAGGTCAATCCTCTGATGCGAGCCCTTCGTATCGATAAGCTGACCCTTGCCGCCCTCGAATCGACGCTTCTCCTCTACCTCGATGAGAAGCGGGCGATGGAGGAAGTCCCGACCTTGCGGATGCTCGGGCTGACCCCCTCGGAGTTGAGACGAAGGGGCAGACGCCTCCTCAACCGGCTCAAGGGGAAAGTGGGGCCGACCGTTCAGGTGACGTTGAAAGAGGAGGTCTCTCAGGTCGGGGGAGGGGCCTTGCCCCTTCAAGAACTTCCAACGATCGTCCTCGCCTTGAGGTCGGAGACCCCTCCGATCACCCTTCTCGAGGAACGTTTGAGAAAGGGAGATCCTGCGATCGTCTCCCGGATCAGCAAGGGGGAGCTGCTCTTCGATATGAGGACCGTCTTCGAGGAGGAGATTCCCCTCCTAGCCGAAGCGATCGGAAAGGCCTTGGGTCAGGCTGGATCGGGTTGAAGCTTGAAGAAGGAATGGACCATGTAGCTTCCTTTCCCTCAGGAGAGAAGACGTTCACCCTCCAGGTGACTCCCAAAGACGAAGGGAGACGTCTCGACCTCTTTCTCTCGGAAGCTGGGCTCTGCCCTTCCCGATCCCAAGCCAAACACCTCATAGAAAAAAGGCATATTCTTCTCAACCAGAAAATTCCAAAACCGAGCACCCGCTTAAAATCCGGGGATATCGTTTCGGGCATCCTGCCCGAGCCTCAACCCCTCTCCCTGCTCCCCGAACCCATTCCCCTCTCAGTCCTCCATGAGGACGAGTCCATTTTGGTCATCGATAAACCTGCTGGGATGGTGGTCCATCCCGCCCCTGGAAATCTCTCTGGCACGCTGGTCCATGCCCTCCTCCATCACTGTAGGGGCCTCTCAGGGATCAACGGATCCCTTAGGCCTGGCATTGTTCATCGCCTCGACAAGGAGACCTCGGGCGTGATGGTCGTCGCTAAAACCGACCAAGCCTTCCAACACCTCTCCAGACAATTTAAGAACCGGAAGGTGGAGAAGGTTTATCTGGCCCTCGTCCACGGGGGGGTGAAAGAGGACGAAGGGAAAATCGATGCCCCGATCGGAAGACATCCAGACCAGAGGAAGAAGATGACGATCCGGACTAATCGGGGAAGGCCGGCCCAGACGGCATGGAAGGTTTTGGAGAGGTTCGGTCCCTTCACCTTACTCGAAATCCGTCCTCAGACCGGCCGAACCCATCAGATTCGCGTCCACCTCACCTCGATGGGGCATCCCCTGCTCAAGGACCCCCTTTACGGGAGACGGGGGAAGTCGGCCGTCCTCGACGATCCAAAGATCGGTTCATGTCTGAAGGGGATGAACCGCCAGGCCCTCCATGCCTACCAGTTAGGGTTCGACCATCCCAGGACTGGAGAGCGGGTTCAGTTCATCGCCCCCATCCCGAGGGACCTAACAGAGACGATCGAATGCCTGCGCCTCCTGACCAAGGGCCTCTCTTTTGATCCCAGGGGAAAGGGGTGACATGACCCGGCTGGACCGCTCATCGATCCGCACCCAGGAGGGGATTCCTTACTTCAGCGATCCGACGTTGAAGAGATTCGAATGGCTCAACCACGCCTTTCTCACACGACAGGGCGGCATGAGCCTTTCCCCCTACCATTCTTTAAACGTGAGCCTCGAAAACGGCGATGACCAGAGAGCCGTCTTAGGAAATAGAGATCGGATCGCCTATGCTTTCGGTTTCGACCCTGCCCGGCTTGTGCTATGCCAGCAGATTCACCAGGATGGCATCTTCGTCCTGAACGACCCCGCCCTGTTGAGCACCAACCCGATGAAGTTCGATGCGGTCATCACCCATCTCCCCGATCTCTATCTCGGGATCCTTACCGCGGATTGCCTTCCGATCTTCATCGTCGATCCAAAGAGAAGGGTGATCGCCGCCATCCACGCCGGGAGGCAGGGAAGCGGACTTAAAATCACCCAAAAGGTTTTGAGAACGATGAAAGCGCAGTGGCGGTGTGCCGAAGAAGACCTCCTCGTTGTCCTGGGACCTTCCATCGGCCCCTGTTGTTACGAAGTGGACGATCCGGTTTTTTCGCGACAATGGGAACCCTTTTCCATCTCGAAGAGGGCCGGCAGGTGGATGGTCGATCTCGCAGGGATCAACATCGCCCAGATGACGGAGGAAGGGGTTGGGGAGCATCAGATTTCCAGGATCGATCTCTGCACCCGCTGCCATAACGATCTCTTCTTCTCCTACCGCGGAGAGGGCGTAACCGGCAGACAACTCTCCTTTATCGGGATGAAAGGCGGCTCTTCATCAAAATCCCTTGGTTGAGGTCAAATCTTTTGGGTCAAAAGGAAGTGGGGTGCGTTCTTCTGGGGAAGATCTTTGAAAGGGCGGTCCCAACGGAGAGGAGGAATGCCCTGTGGAAGGCCGAAGGTTCGGGTGGTCCCGGGGATTAAGCCTGGGAAAAAGTCGTTCCATTTATAAGAAACGGATCGCCCATGAATCGGGTCGATTCTTAAGGTCGGCTTGGATCCTCGGCAGATGGCCCCAATGCCAATATTCTCGATTCCCCCGTTGTAGATTTCGGCTGCTTGCCCGTTTCCACTTTAAGGTGGCGGAAGCCATCAGAGAGGTATACCAGCCGAAAAAAGAATTAACGATGCCCACCAGGTAGTTGCCCTGATAACCTGACGGGAGATGGTGGGCCTGGATGTCTCCATTGCGATTTACAAAAGGGTAAGAGAAGGTAAAGTTTATCCCTAACCAAAAAGTCGATTGCAAAAATAAAACGGCTTTAGACTTCCCTTAAAGTTTTTCTATCGCAACCTTGAGGATCAATCGATCCCCTTTAAAAACTCCAGGGCGCTGGCGGCGTAGAGTTTGGCGGTGAGGCAGAGGTCCTCGATGGCCACCCACTCGTCCTTCTGGTGGGGGATCGTCTTCTTTCCCGCGCCCAGGGTGACGATCGGGATGCCGGCCCAGGCGGTGAGAAAGGTGCCGTCCGTGGCTCCGGGCACGCCATCGTAGACGGGCTCCTCGCCGGTCACAGACCGGAAGGCCCTGGCCACGGCCTGAACGATGGGCTCCTCCTTGGAGGTCTTGGTCCAGGGACGGTCTTCGAAGACATTCAACCTCGCCTCGAAGGAGAGGCCTTTGGAAAGGCCTTTTTCAAGGGTTTCCCTCAATTCTCGCATCCGGCCCCCTTGAAGGCTCTCGTTGACCGCCCGCTCCTCCTCCGTGACGATATCCTCGAGCTGTTTCTTCAACGCCTCATGGGATTGGCCGGGAATCGTCCGAATGTCGAGAAGGGCCCTGCACTGATAGGGGACGACGTTGAGCTGAGGCTCGCCCTTCACCGGTGCCTGAAGCACGGTGGGGGTGAGGCTCGGGTAACCGAGGAAGGGATCCTTGCCCAGCCTTTCGATCTCTTCCTCTTCGAGCTGTCCGATCTTTTCGAGGATGGAGACCATCGGAGGGATCGGGTTCAATCCGGCGAGGGGCATGGCCCCGTGGCTCATCTTTCCCGTGGTGAGAAGCTCTGCCCTCATAGCCCCTTTCTGGGTGATGCAGAGGCGGTTGTCTACAGGTTCGCAGATGATCGCGGCATGGACCCTGTTGGTCCAACCGTTTCGGATGAAATGCTTCACCCCTTTCATCAGGCCTTCCTCGTCGACGAGGATGCCGAGGAGGATCTTTCCTTTAAACGGGATCCCCGATTTGATAATGGCCTCGACCGCCTTTACCGCAGCCGCCAAATTTCCCTTCGTATCGCAGGCCCCCCTTCCGTAGATCCGGTTTCCCACGACCCTCCCTTCGAACGGGTCGTATCTCCATTCCGAACGATCCCCTTCGGTGACCACATCGGTATGGCATTCGAACATGAGGCAGGGCCCTTCCTCCTGCCCCTGTAACAATCCGATGACGTTGGGAGAGCCCGGCTCCACCTCTTCGACCACCACGTCAAGCCCCATCTCCTCGAGATGGCGGGCGATGAAGAGGGCCACTTTCTCTTCGCCTCCCCGATCCCCCTGCCTGACGCTGGGGATCCGGATGAGCTCCTGGGTCAGTTGGATCAGCTCCTCTCTCCTGATGGCTTTGAGCACGGGATCGATCTTCAAAGGCCCCTCCGTCTCCGTTTTGCGTTTTCGGAGTTTTAAATCCTTATCTTTTCTTCCTCGGGACTTCTATCACGACATCCATGGCGCCTATGGCGCCTCCTGGCAAAGACCGTAGCGAGGGGAGAATCTTAAGGGAGGGCCACGCTACGCTCGGGACGACTTCATCGAATTGGTGCGGCCTTCGGGCTCGCAATGACGCTGATGGTACATTTATCGTCTTTTTCAAGCGCTCCGGACTCCTATTTGGATTCTCGCCAGTTTCGGGTCGAGCATATCCCTCAGGCCGTCGCCGAGGAGGTTGAAACCCAAGACCGACAGGGCGATGGCACATCCAGGGAAGATCGCCAGATAGGGGGAAGTTCCCATGAACGTCTGGGCCTCGTTGAGCATCCTGCCCCAACTCGCATGAGGAGGCTGGGTTCCCAGGCCCAGGTAGCTCAGGCCCGCCTCGGCAAGGATCGCGATGGCGAACTGGACGGTCCCCTGAACGATCAGGGGAGAGAGGATGTTGGGGAGGATGTACTTCCAGACGATCCCGGCCTCGCTTCGGCCGATGGCCCGTGCCGAGGTCACGTAATCCCGTTCCCAGATGGAGAGGGAGGTGGCCCGGGTCAACCTCGCGAAGATGGGGATGTTGAAGATCCCGATGGCGATCATGCTGTTGATCGTGCCGGGACCGAGGACCGAGGTGATGAGGATGGCGCTCAGGACCGCGGGGAAACCGTAGAGGACGTCGGCGGCCCTCATGATGACCTCGTCCACCCACCGTCGGTAGAAGGCCGCCAGGGAGCCGAGGAAGATGCCGAAGCCCATGCCGATGGAGACCGCCACGAGCCCCACGATGATGGAGTTGATGGCGCCCTTCATCACCCGGCTCAGGATGTCCCGCCCGTATTGGTCCGTCCCAAGCCAGTGAGCGCGGTTGGGCGCCTGGAATCGCTCCGAGAGGTTCATCCGGTTCGGATCGTAAGGGGTGTAGAACAGGCTGATCAGGGCGGTGAGAAAGAGGAGCAGGGTGATGACGAACCCAAGGGTAAAATTGATATTCCGAAGGGAACGGCGGAAGCTCATCTCCTTCTTCTTTCCTCACTCGTACCGGATCCTCGGATCGAGGTAGCGGTAGGCAATATCGATCAGAAAGTTGATCACCACGATGATGAAGGCGATGAGGAGGACGACCCCCTGGACCACCGGGAGGTCTCTTTGGCCGATGGCCTCGAAGACGAGCCTCCCCACGCCGGGAAGGTGAAAGACATTTTCGATGATGATGGCCCCGGCCAGAAGATCTCCGGCCTGGAGGCCGATGACCGTCACGACCGGGATGATCGCATTGCGAAAGGCGTGCTTGTAAACAACCCTCCGCCTCGAAAGCCCTTTGCTCCTCGCCGTGCGGATGTAGTCCTCTCCCAAAACCTCCAGCATGGAGGAGCGGGTCATCCGGGTGAGCACGGCCGCCCTGACCAGCCCCAGTGAGAGGGCCGGCAGGAGGAGGGAGCGTAGGGCTTTGAGAGGATCGGTCTGCCAGGGATGGAATCCTCCGGCAGGGAGCCATTGGAGGGTGACCGCGAAGAGAAGGATGAGCAGGATCCCCGCCCAGAAGGCGGGCACGGCCAGGCCGATCTGAGAAAAGATCATGATCCCGTAATCTCCAGGTCGGTTCCGGTGAAGGGAGGAGTAGATCCCGAGGGGGATGGAGAGGCCGATCGAAAAGAGCATCGAAAGCAGCGCCAGGGGGACGGTCACCTGGAGCCGCGAAAGGATGAGAGAGGTGACGGGGACCTCATAGGTGATCGAGCGGCCCAGATCTCCGAGGGCCAGATTTTTCATGTATTGGAGGTACTGCAGGAGGGCCGGCCGATCCAGCCCCATCTGGTGCCTCAACTTCTGGAGCATCTCGGGAGTGGCCTGGATGCCCAGGATGATCTGGGCCGGATCGCCTGGAAGGACCATGAGGACCGAAAAGATCACCATCGAAACGATCAGGAGGGTCAAGAGCAGGACGATGGTCCGTTTGAGAAGATAGGCTATCATCTTTTTGAAAAAAAAGGGCCAGAGATCTTTTAGGAGAAAACCTCAGGCCCGTTCGACAAGAAGAGAGCCGAAATCCAAATCTCGGGATCGGTCTATTTCTGGATCCAGACCTCGCTCACGTCCTGGGCGGTGATGGGATAGTCCTTCCACCAGTTCATCACCTCTTTCTTCATCGTGGGAAGGCTGGGGAGGACGAAGAGGAACCCGTTGACCGCATCTTCGGCGATCATCTTCTGGAGCGTGACGTAGAGTTCTCTTCTCCGTTTCGGATCGATCTCCATCTCCGCCTTCTTGAGCGTCTCCTGGAACTTCGGGTTGTCGTAGCGGAAGTAGTATTTGGGATTGGCGTAGATGTCGATGTCAAAGGGCTCGGCGTGGCCGATGACGGTGAGGTCGAAGTCGGCATTCCTGAAGACGCGGTCGATCCACTGCCCCCACTCCATCAACTCGATCTTGAGCCGGATGCCCACCTGCGAGAGCATATCCGCTATGATCTCCCCCGAACGCCTCGCATAGGCGAACCGCTCAGGGATTCTGAGCACCGCCTCGAACCCGTTCGGATGCCCCGCCTCGGCGAGGAGCTGTTTGGCCTTCTTTGGATCGTAGGGGTAGGTTTTCGTCAGATCGATGTAGTAGGGGTTGCCCGGGTCCATGTGGCTTCCGATGGGCACCCCGTAGCCGGACATCGCCCCTTTGATCAAGGCACTGCGGTCGATGGCATGGGCCATGGCCTTGCGGACCCGGACATCGTCGAAGGGTTTTCTCGAATGGTTGGTCGAGAGGATGACCTCGGTCGTCGTGTATCCATTGAGAACCTTAAACTTCGGATCCTTCTCAAGGAGGAGGGCGTTCTCCGGGCTCACATCGTAACCGATGACGTCGACGTCCCCCGCCTTCAGGCTGGCGATCTGGGCGCTCGGATCCCCGATGAATTTGAAGGTGACCTTGTCGAGGTAAGGAAGCCCCTTCCGGTGGTATCCCTCGAATTTCGCCAACACGATGCGATCGCCCCGGACCCACTCGACGAATTTGAAGGGGCCGGTCCCCACGGGCGCCGTCTTCAGGGTTTCGACGGCCTGTTTGTGCTGGATGATGGAGTCGGGTCGGGCCAGGTTGAAGAGGAACATCGCATTGGGATTCTTCAGCTTGAATTTGAAGGTGTGAGGATCGACCACTTCCATCGACTCGATCTCCTGATAGTATCTCCGGTTGGGGATGGTGATCTGGGGGTCAAGGAGTCGTTCGAAGGTGAACTTCACGTCCTCCGCATCGAAGGCCTTTCCATCGTGGAACTTCACGCCCTTCTTGAGGAGGAAGGTATACTCCTTTCCGTCTTTGGAGATCTTATATTCCTGGGCCAAAGCGGGAACGACCTTGCCATTTCGGTCGATCCTGACCAGGCCTTCTAACACATTGCCATAGACGACCCTTGGGATGGCCGCGGAGGTGGCAGTGGTGGGGTCGAGCCCTGGCGGTTCCACGCCCTGGGCGATGGTGAGCGATCCCCCATAGACCGGTTTGGGCTCGACCTTGGAGGGCCCTTTGGTCTGGGCATGGCTGGCCGCGGCGAGGCAAAGGATGAAAGCAAGGATGGTGACCAATGCCAAATACCTTTTCATCTCCGATCCTCCTCTTCTCTGCTTTTTCTCCTTTTGTCCCTTCCAGAAAAGGAGCCGATTTGGCCCTGTTAAAAGGCTACCGGCCAGGAGGAAGGACGAACGAAATAGTATCCGACTTCCTCCCGGATTGTCAACCCGAAGGGATTGATCCGACCTTTTCGAAGGCCCGATCCAAGATCCGGACGGCCTGAAGGATGTCATCCTTTTCGATCGTCAGAGGCGGTGTGATCCGGATCACATTGCCGTAGAGGCCTCCTCGGCCGATGAGAAGCCCCTCCTTCTTCGTCTCCTCGAAGATCCGGTCCACCAGATCCGGAGCAGGGGCCTTTCCCTCCTTGACGATCTCCAGGGCTTGGATCAAGCCCATGCCGCGTACCTCGCCGATGATTTCGAATTTCTCCTTCAACCCCTCCAGTCGATCCCTCAGGAACGTTCCCATGATTTCGGCCTTCTGGAGAAGGCCTCTCTTCTCGATGGCCTCGATCGTGGCCAGGGCAGCGGTGGCCGTCACCGGATTTCCTCCGAACGTGGAGAGATGGGGGCCCTTCAAGGCATCGGCCACCTCGGGGGTGGCGATCGTGATCCCTATGGGCGAGCCGTTGGCCGCCCCTTTGGCCATGACCATGATATCGGGCTCCACGCCCCAGTGCTCGATGCCGAACATCTTTCGGCCGGTCCTTCCCCAACCGGTCTGGACCTCGTCGCAGATGAAGAGCCCGCCGTAATGCCTGAGGATCGAGACGACCTCTTGGAAATATTCTTTGGGAGGGGTGATGAAACCGCCCACGCCCTGGATCGGTTCGGCGATGAAGGCGGCCGGATGGCCGGAGGTGGTGGTCTCGATGAGCTCCCTCAAGTCCTTGGCACACAGAAGATCGCAAGAAGGATAGGTCTTTCCGAAGGCGCATCGAAAGCAGTAGGCGTTGTGGGCATGTTTGATCCCGGGGATCGAGCTTCCCCCGAGGCGCCATCGCTGATGGCCGGTGAGGTTCATGGTGAGGAGGGAGTGGCCGCTGTAAGAGTGGCGAAGCGAGATGACCTCGTTGCTTTTCGTGTAGAGCTGGGCCATGAGGATGGCGGTCTCGACGGCTTCGGTGCCGCTGCTCGTGAAGAAGGACTTCTGCAGCCTTCCGGGGGTGATCTGGGCCAGCTTCTCCGCAAGGGAGATGGCCGGAAGGGTGGGGTAGAGGGTGGAGGTGTGCTGGAGCCTTCTCATCTGCTCGCAGGTCTTCTCCGTGATCTCCTCGTCGCAGTGGCCCACGCTGATGGTGACGATCCCTCCGAAGAAGTCGAGATATTCCCTGCCCTCGATGTCGTAAAGATACTTCCCCCTGCCTCTCTCGAGGAAGAGAGGCTCCTCATAGTAGTGGGTCACCCAGGGGACGAGGTATTTCTTTTGCTTCTCGTAGATCTCTTTCTTGTCCATGGAGATTCCTTTCCAGGGTCAAAGGCTTGCCAACTCCTCATTGAGGAGGTCGGAGACGAACATGTGTCCCGGGGCATGGGTGATGCAGAGATCGGGTTTGGCCTTCATCACCACGGCCTGAGGCGTGACCCCGCAGGCCCAGAAGACCGGAATTTCATCCTTTCCGATCGTCACCGGATCGCCGAAATCAGGTCTTCTCAGATCCCGGATGCCGATCTTTAATGGATCGCCGATGTGCACGGGGGCTCCGTGGACCGAAGGGTATCGGGAGGTGATCTGGACGGCACGGCTCACCATCTCCATCGGAATGGGTCTCATCGTGACGACCATGGGGCCATGGAAGACCCCCGCCGGTCTGCAGGGGATGTTCGAGATGAACATCGGGACATTCTTTTTCTCTTCCAGATGTCGGACAGGGACCCTGGCCCGGAGCATCGCCTCTTCGAAGGAGAAGCTGCATCCTAATAGGAAGCTGACGAAATCTCTCTTCCAGAGGGACCGGATCTCTTTGACCGTGCCCTGGAGCCTCCCTTTTCGATAAATGTTATACCGGGGGAGATCGGTCCGGATGTCTGCCTCCTTCGACAGGAATTCGGTCCGAAACTTTCCCGGCTCCAAGACCTCGAGCAGGGGGCAGGGCTTCGGGTTCCTCTGACAGAAGAGGAGAAAGTCGAAGGCATACCTCTCTGGAAGGATGACGAGGTTGGCCTGGGCATAGCCCAGGGCCAGGCCCGCGGTGGGTTTGTCCCATTTTCCTTGCCGGATGAGGAGACGGGTCTCTCTCGGCGAAAGCCGCTCGATATCTTCGATCCTGCTACTCATGGATTGATCAGGCTTCCTGGAGCACTTTAAGGCTGACCCCTTCGACGATGTCCTTGACCTTTTCTTTATAAGCCAGCATGTGGGGGGCGGTGAGGTGATTTTGGAGGGCCTCCAGGCTTTCCCATTTTTCGATAACGGTGACCCTGTCTTCATCGAGGCTCTGAAGGGGAAGGCCGGCGGGGAGGTCGAGGGTCGGAACATATTCGATGCATCCCTTCTCAGCCCTGACGCGAGGGACATTGGCCTTGAAGATTTCGAGAAATTCGAACCGTCTTTGGGGTTTGACCCGAATGGTGGCGATCACGTAGACCATCTTTTCCCTCCCTCGGTGGAGCATCTCTTTAAATCCATTCTACCTTAACCTCGTGGAAATGCAACCCCTGGAGTTTCTCGACACCGTTTTGAGGAGTTATTGACCGGGATGGAAGAGAAGTGAGGGGGGCGAAGGATTGGGTTTCATTTCCGTTACCTGGCCTCCCTTTCAAACGGACAGGATTCCGTAAGGGCGTTTTTCACAGTCCGAGGAAGGCCTTTCGAACGACGTCGGATTCCAACAGCTCTGTTCCTTTACCGGTATGGATGGTCCGGCCGGTCTGGAGGATGTAGCCCCGGTCAGCGATCTCCAGGGACTCCCGGACATTCTGCTCGACGAGAAGGATGGTCAGGCCCTCCTTTTTTAAGAGGGAGATGGTCTCGAAGAGTTCGCTCACCAGCTTCGGCATCAGGCCCAAGGAGGGTTCATCGAGCATCAGCAACTTTGGCCGGATCATCAGGCCCCGACCGATGGCGAGCATCTGCTGTTCGCCACCGCTCAAGGTCTCCCCTCTCTGCCGCCTCCGCTCCTTCAGTCTCGGGAATAATCGATAGACGTACTCCAGATGGTTCTGGACCTCTTTTTCCGAAGAGGAGATGAAGGCCCCCAGAAGGAGATTCTCCTCGACGGTCAAGGGGCCGAAGATCCGCCTCGACTCGGGAACGTAGACCAACCCCATCCTCACGATCCTCGCGGTCTCCTCGCGGGTGATCTCTTTGCCGTCGAAGAGGATCCGGCCGGAGACCGGAGGGGCAACGCCCATAATCGCCTTCAGGGTGGTGCTTTTGCCCGCGCCATTGGCGCCCACCATGGCGACCAGTTCCCCGGGGTTCACCTCAAGGGTCACCTCGTGGAGGGCTGGGACCCCTTCGTAATGGACCGCAATCTTATCGACCTTTAGCATATCTCTCCCCGAGGTAGGCCTCGATGACGATCTCCTGTTTGGCGACGTCCTCCGGGCGTCCTTCGGCGATCTTCCGGCCTGCGGCCATGACGATGATCCGTTCCGAGATCGTCATGATAAATTCCATGACGTGCTCGGTCAAGAAGAGGGTCAAGCCCATCTCCTCTTTGATCCTCTGAAGGGTCTGGATGATCTCTTTCGTCTCAAGGGGGTTGAGGCCCGCGGCCACTTCGTCGAGCATCAGGAGTTTGGGTTTCGTGGCGATGGCCCGGGCCAGTTCGATTCTCTTCTGGAGCGCGATGGGAAGCCCGGAGGGAAGGGCGCTTGCGACCTCGGCAAGGCCCATCCGCTCCATGATCTCCCTGGCCTCCTTCCGGGCCACCTCCCTCTCATCGGTCCGACAGAAGGCCCCGATCATCACATTTTCTTCCACGGTCAGATTGGGCATGGTCTTCAAGCCCTGGAAGGTCCGGGCGATGCCCTCCCGGGTGACCTGATGGGGGGGCCAACCCGCGATGTCCTTTCCCTCGAAGAGGATCTGTCCCGAGGTCGGTTTGTAATAACCCGCGATGCAGTTGAAGAGGGTCGATTTTCCTGCCCCATTGGGTCCGATGAGGCCAAGGGTCTCCCCCTTTCGAAGTTCGAAGGAGATCTGGTCGTTGGCCACCAGTCCACCAAAGGTTTTGACAAGGTGTTTGACCACGAGCATCGGGCCTTTACCTTCGTTTCCTCAGAAGTTTGCGCTCGATGATCCCCCAGATGCCCTTCGGCTCTTTGGCTGCGATGATCATCATGATCACGGCGTAGATCATGAAATCGATCCCGAGACGCTTCTGCGCTCCCAGCCAGGCCCCGAGGTACATGTCGAGGGGGATGAGAAGGCCTGCGCCAATGATGGGCCCCCAGATCGAGCCCGCCCCTCCCACCATGACGGTCATGGCGATCAAGATCGAAAGGTCCAGAGGCATGACCGCATCGGGATCGATGTAAAGGTAGTAGACCGCCATGAAACTGCCCCCCAGGGCGCCAAGGCCTCCGGTGATCGTATAGTTGATCACCTTCGTCCGGAAGACATTGATCCCGAGGCTTGCGGCCGCATCCTCATTGTCCCTGACCGCCTGGACCTGATAGCCGAGCTTCGACTTCCGAAACCAGTTCATGAAGTAAAATTGGAGGAGAAAGAGGAAGAGGATGAAGTAGTGGTAATAGATGGGGGAGTTGAACTGCATATAGACGAAATCCGCTCCTTGCCGGATCGGCAGTTCCACTCCCCGGGCCCCTCCGGTCCAGTCCCAGAAGATGAACAGTTCCTTCCAGACGAGAGCGACACAGAGCGTGGCGATGGCGAAGTAGTGTCCCTTGAGTCGAAACATGGGATAAGCGATGGCGAAGGACTCGAGGGCCGCAATCACCATGCCAGGGATGATGGTGATCCAGAAGGGGACCTTCCACCAGACGATCATCAGGGCCGTGGCATAGGCGCCGAAGCCGACGTTTTTGGCCTGTCCGAGATCGACCTGGCCTCCGTAGCCGCCGATGAGGTTCCATCCCAGGCCGAAGAGGGCGAAGAGGAGAAATTTGATCATGACCGCCCTTCCATAGGCCGAGGTGACGACCCAGGGAAAGAGGAGGACGATCAGGAGGAAGAGGAGAAATCCCACTCGTTCGAAACGGGGGCGGTCGCTCAAGGAGAAGATGTCGGTCAGAAGGCTCCCCATCTCACCAACCGAAGAGGCCCCGGGGTCTGAAGACGACCACGAGGAAATAGACGACATAGATAAAGGAGAATTTTAGCTCGCTCACGAGCTGGCCGCTTATGACCATGATGAGGCCGATGATGATCCCCGCGACAAAGGCGCCGAGGATGCTTCCGAATCCGCCCAGGGCGACGGTGGCGAAAGCGATCAGCGAAAAGAGCATGCCCACCGTAGGGGTGACATAGTAGAAATGGGCCAAGAGGGCGCCGGCGAGGGCAACCGTCGCGCCCCCGATCCCCCAGGCGAGGGCATTCATCCCTTTGGTATCGATCCCCATATACCTGGCCGCCTCGGCGTCGATGGCCGTGGCCCTGAGCCCCCTTCCCAGTTTGGTCCGGTAGATCATCCAGTAGATAGCCGCGAAGGCGATCAGGCAGAGGCCGGCGGAGACGACCTTGCTGGCATCGATGCTGATCCATCCCAGAGAGAGCGTCTTCCCCACAAGGATCCCCTGTTTTAACGACCGGACATCAGGGGTGAAGATGTACATGGCGAGGTACCGCAGGAAGAGCATCAGACCAAAGGTGCCGAAGAGCTGGGCCACCATCGGACCGCGCAAGATCCGGTGGATGAGGACATGGTAGCTCAGGAGGCCCAATCCATATCCGGCCGCTGCCGCTACCGGAAGGGAGGCCAGGGGGTCGAGGGGGAGAAAGGTCGAGAGGAGGTAGGCGATGTACATGCCCATCATCAGGAATTCGCCGTGGGCGAAGTTGACGATGTTCATCACGCCAAAGATGAGGGAGAGGCCCAGGGCGATCAGCGCGAAGATCATGCCCATCAAGATCCCATAGACGATGAGTTGAACCACCAGTTCCATAATCGATTAAAGGTAAGAGAGGACAAACCCCCTCCTCCCTCCCCTTGAAAGGGAGGGAGGGAGGGGAGATAAGGTCTACTTCCACCCCGGGAAGGGATAGATCAGCTTGCTTGTGGCCACCTCGAAGGGAAAGACGATCTCAGGTTTTCCATCCGGGTAGCCCTGGTACTGGATGATGATGCCGCTTCCCAGTTCGTTCTGATTCGTATCCCCGGGGAAGGGAGAGCCGAACTTCACCCCTCGCCAGGGCATGATGAGGTCCTTTGCCGGGATGTAGAGCTCGTTGAGGGCCTTTTGTATCTCTTTGGGATCGGTCGACTTGGCCGCATTGAGGGCATGGGCCCAGACCTGAACCCCGATGAAGTCGCGAGCCGAGCTTCCATCGAAATCAAAGCCACTGCGCTCCTTGTAGATCCGGTTGATCTTCTCGGCTTCCGGCTTCACCTTTCCGATTACGGCGGAGAAGACATCGCGGCTGACGATGCCGTTCACATCAGCCCCGAGGGTCTTCCAGAAATCGGGCTGGATGAATCCCGCATTCTGCCCCCAAATCAACCTGGGGGTCGCCTTCATCTCCTTGAGGGCCTTGATGAAAAGGATCGCATCCGAGACATAGGAGGCAAAGAGGAAGGTCGGTGCCTTGGAGGCCGTCAATTTCCTCGCCTCGCTGGTCAGGTCGGTCGCCTTGTGGGGGTATTTGAAGGCCTCGGCGATCTTCCAGCCCCTTTCTTTGGCAAACTTCTCGATCTCGGCCAGGGCGGCCGCTCCCCACTCCGTATTCTCCGCCGCCACGGCCAGGGGCTCGAGCTCGCTCTTCGGAACGGCCTTCACACCGGGGGCCTTCCCCGCGACCAGGCCGTCGAGGAAGTCGAAGAGATCCCTCGTAAACCAGGTTTCATGAGGGGTGACCCGCCAGAACCACTTGAACCCGCGCTTGCTCAAATCCGGAGAGGTGGAGTCGGGGTTGATGAAGGGGATGCCCGCACGCTCCGCCTCCACCGAAGCGGTCTTGGTCACCGCACTATTGTAGGCACCCATGAGACCCACGACCTTCTCGTCCTCGATCAATCGCTTGGCCTGCTCAGCGCCCCAGGCCGGATCACCGCGAGAGTCGGAGAAGATCAGCCTGATCTTGGCACCGCCCAAACCCGGGATGCCTTCCCACTCCGCAATGGGGATGCCGATACCAGGATACTTCTTGTTGACGATGTCCGCCGCCAGCTCCGCCCCATCTTTTAAACTCTTGCCGATGGGGGCCAGGGGTCCGGAGAGGGGAAGGATGACCCCGATCTTGACCTCCTTCTGGGCGAACGAGAGGTCAGGGGTGAGAAGGAATAGCGATAAGAGGATCGCCACCACCACTGTTCCGAACTTTTGGATGCTCATGAATTCTTCCCTCCTTTCTTGAGTGGGTTTTGCGTTTTAACCTTTGTTAGGATCGATGGTTCCCTCTTCTCCCATCCTCCAATTCTTCAAAAGCGGAATTATCATTACTGATGTGGGGTTAAAATGTCAATCCCAATTTTTTATTGCCTTCCTCGAAGTTTCGCTTTATGATTAAACCGATCCAATGAAAGTCGACCGCTTCCTGAGCCAGAAAGACCTGATCGAACTGACCCGACGGCTCATTCGAATCCCCACCGAGAACCCACCCGGAAACGAAGGGCAGGCCTTTGAGTTCTTAGCCCCCCTCATTTCGCAACTGGGGTTCCAGACCAAAATTTATCGTTCCCCAAAGGGAAGAGTCAATCTCATTGCCCGAAAGAGATGGGGAAAGGGAGGTCGGGTCCTCATTTTCAACGGCCATCTCGACGTGGTCCCGGCGGGGGATGCTTCCTTGTGGAAACATCGGCCCTTCGGAGGTGACCTCGTCCATGGCAAGATTTTCGGCCGCGGGGCCTCGGACATGAAGGGAGGGATCGCCTCCTTCCTTCATGCCATCGCCATGCTCCATCGATCCGATCTTCCCCTGAAGAAGGGATGTCTCGTGCTCCATCTCGTCTCCGACGAGGAATCGCACGGCCATCAGGGCATGGCGTTTCTCGCCAAGAAGTTGGCGATCAAGGCCGATGCGGCCATCGTGGGAGAGCCGACCGGCCTCGACCTCGTCATCGCCCAGAAGGGAGCCCTCTGGCTCAAGATCACCACCTTCGGAGAGTCGGCCCACGGTTCGAGACCCGATCGCGGGGTCAACGCCATCGAGAAGATGATGGGACTGGTCGAGCGGTTGAAGTCGATCCCGCTTCAAAAAGAACACCCTCTCCTCGGAAGACCGACGATCAACATCGGAACGATTCGGGGCGGAACGAAGGTCAACATGGTCCCGGATCGGTGCGAGATCGAGGTGGATCGGAGGTTGATTCCTGGGGAGGATAAGGAGGAGGTAATTCGGGAGATTCGATCGGCCCTATCCCCCCTTCGAAAAGACGATCCCCAGTTCTGCTATCGCATCGATGAGAGGGACTTTGCCGAACCCTCGGAGATCGGCCAGGAGGAGGAGATCGTCCGGATCGGCCTCGAGGCCGCGGGAGAGGTCTTAGGCCCCATCCCGCGAGTCAGGGGCTTTTCGGGGTTCACGGATGGCCGATTCTATGTGAACCGGTTTCGCATCCCCACCTTGATCTTCGGCCCCGGAGAGACAGAGGAGTCCCATACCACGGATGAATCCGTCCGGGTGGAGGCCCTGGTCCAGGCGGCCCGAATCTACGCCAGGATGATCCTGAAATTTTTTAAAGAAGATCCGAAAGGTCTGGCGAGGGGCCAGACATGACCTGACCGGAGAGGATTGTTTTTGGAAGCTTGGAAATGGAAGACCTAAGAGACCCCGATCTCCCCAAGATCTTAATGGAATTGAAGCCGTACCGGAAAAGAGAGGCGGTGCTCCATCCGGAGCAGGCCGCTCTGCTGGTGATCGATCTTCAGAATTACTTCAGACGGATTGCCCGGCCCATCCTCAAGAATGTGCTCAAGGTGATCGAGGCCTGCCGGAAGAAGGAGGTCCCGGTCATTTACACGCAGCACGGCCACACCGATCCCTCCTCCGACGGGGGAGTCCTGGGAGAGTGGTGGGGAGACCTGATCCTGGTCGGGACAGAGGACTGGAGGCTCCTCCCCGAGATCGTCGTCGGGGAGAAGGACGTGGTCTTGCCCAAAAAACGATACAGCGCCTTCTTCGAGACCGACCTCGATCAGAGGCTTCGGTCAAAAGGGATCAAGGAGGTGATCATCAGCGGGGTGATGACGAACCTCTGCTGTGAGACGACGGCCCGAGATGCCTTCATGAGGGATTATCACGTCTTTATCTTGATCGACGGCACGGCCACCCGGAAGGGGGACCTCCATCTGGCCACGCTGAAGAACCTGGGGTTTGGGTTTGCCTACCTCCTCACCTGCGAGGAGTTGATCAAGGCCCTCTCCTGAGCCTCATCTCCTGAGGATGTCCCTCAACACCTCCTCCAGAATGCTGAGGGCGATGTCTGCCTCCTCCTGGGTGATGATGAGGGGAGGGGCGAGGCGGATCGTGTTCTCACCACATCCGAGGATGAGAAGGCCTTTCTCGAAACAGGTCTGGATGACCTGGTTTCGCTCCTCGATTGCCTTCGCCTTGGTGGCCCTGTCTTTGACCAGTTCCACGCCGATCATCAACCCCTTGCCCCTGACCTCACCTATGATTTCGAAACGATCCTGAAGCCCTCGGAGCTGACTTAGGAGATAGGAACCGAGGCGTTCCGCATTGGCCACCAGGCCGTCCTCCAAGAGGGAGATCGTCGTCAAGGCGGCCTGACAGCTGATGGGATTTCCCCCGAAGGTGCTCGCATGGGAGCCGGGGACCCAATCCATCACCTCGGCTTGGGAGACCGTGGCCCCGAGGGGCATGCCGGAGGCGATGCCTTTGGCCAGGGCGATGATATCGGGCACCACATTCCAATGTTCGATCGCCATCATCTTTCCGGTCCTTCCCATGCCGGTCTGGACCTCATCGACGACGAAGAGGATCTCGAACTCCTTGGCCAGGGCATAGAGTTTCTGATGGAATTCGGGCGGAGGGACGATGTAGCCTCCTTCGCCCTGGATCGGCTCGACGAAGATGGCGGCCACCTCTTCCGGAGGGATCGACCGCTTAAAGAGATCTTCCCGGATCCACTCCACACAGGCCACCTCGCAGGCAGGATACTGAAGATGGTAAGGGCAGCGGTAGCAGTAGGCATAAGGGATATGGGTGATTCCCGGGACGAGGGGGGAGAACCCCCGTTCGTGGATGACCTTGCTCGCGGTGAGGGAGAGGGCGCCCATCGTCCGTCCGTGAAATGCGCCCAGGAAGGCCAGGACCCTGGGCCGTTTGGTGTGGTAACGGGCCAGCTTCAGGGCCGCCTCGATCGCCTCGGCTCCCGAGTTCCCGAAGAAGACCCTCTTCTCTTTCGGTCCCGGGGTGATCTCGGCCAGCTTCTGGGCCAGTGTGGATTGGGCCTCATAATAAAAGTCCGTCCCGGACATGTGGATGAACTGATCGGCCTGCCTTTTGATGGCCTCCACGACCCTCGGATGGCAGTGACCCGTGTTGCAGACGGCGATGCCCGAGGTGAAATCGAGGAACCGGTTGCCATCGACATCCTCCACCACCACTCCCGAGGCCCGTTTCACCACGAGCGGATAGACCCTTGTATAGGACTGGGAGATGTACTTCTGGTCTTTTTCGAGGACCTTTTTCGCTTCGGCGCCAGGAAGGGCTGTGACGATTTGGGGGACCTTCTTGTCCATGATCTCTTCCTCCTTCTTGTTACGATGAGGGTGGGGCACACCGAATCCACGACACCTTTCATCATAAACGATCTCAAGGCCATAGAAAAGTCCTTTTATGAGAAGAAGAGGAGATGGAGTCGATGAAAAGGGGGGAGCCTTTTTGTTATTAAGGCCTTTCTCAGCTGTTGGAAAGGAGGTAGGCTAAGTTGTCGAGGATGGTGCTGAAGAAGACATCCTTCACCACAAATCCCTCCGGCACGACGATCTGGGTCGGCGCGAAGTTGAGGATCCCCCTCACCCCTGCCTCCACCAGCATGTTGGCCACGGCCTGGGCCTCGGAAGGCGGGGTTGTGATGAGGGCAATTTCGATCTTCCTTTCCTTGGCCACATCTTTTAAGCGATTGATGTGGATGATCTCAACCGGTTTTCCCAGCTTCTCGGCGACCCTTCCAATGACCTTGGGGGGATCGATGTCAAAGGCGGCAACGATCTTGTAGTTCTGTTTGAGAAAGTCCTTATAGGAGAGCAGGGCCGAACCCAAATTTCCTATGCCGATAACGGCCATTCTCCACTCTTTGTCCGAGCCGAGGATCTTTTTGATGTCCTTGAGCAGATCTTTCACATAATAGCCAACCCCTCTTATGCCGAATTCGCCGAAATAGGCGAGGTCTTTTCTCACCTGGGCGGCATTGACCATGCACCGGTTGGCCAATTGAGCTGAAGAAACGACCCGTTCCCCAGCTTGCTCCAAGGCTTCAAGACAACGGGCATACCTCGATAATCTCCGGATCGTCGCTTCTGGGATCTTCTGATATTTCAATTATGTGAGTCCTTTCACAAATTTTTTGAAAAATTTAAACAATTCCTCCTCCTTTGTCAAGTTTTTCATCGGTTCGATAAAAAAGGCTGGCCCATCGTCTTGAAAGGGGGATCCAGCCTTTTAATTGCTTGAAAATAGAAAGGAATTTGCTATGGAGGGCCTATTTCCTCTTGGCCAGCTGCTTGAGCGCATCGTCGAGGCGGTTGCTGGCCACTTCCAATAACTCCCCCGCATACTCGGGGTGATGGATCCCGTTTCCCTGCTTAACCAGGTTGTAATTGAACTCTGCCTCGCCAAAGGGTTTTCGGAAGACGAAGGTGTGGCCTCCGCGGATCTCGATCTTCCGAATCTCTTCCCTCACCTTGTCTAACTTTGGAGTTACTTTCCTCACAAGGCCATCCAACTGTTTTTGCCACTGGTCGAGTTTGTCTCCATAACTTGGGTCATGGCATTCGATACACCGTTTTCGGATATCCTCCAGGCGATCTTTCTTCTTTTTGAGGACACCTTGATGGCATTCGGTACACTCCATCTCGTGATGCTTGCTCGCCGGTCTCTCTTTCAGCCCGATGCCTCCTCTCCCCTGGACAAGTCTTTTGACCGAGACATGACAGTCCTCGCATTTGACCTGTCTGCTCGGTTTTCCGTGATGGCAGTCTTTACAATTTTTCAGGAAGGTTTTGCCATGGTCCTCCCGGGAGGAATGGCAATCGGCACATTTCATCCCTCTTCTCTGGACGTGGGTCTGGTGAGAGAATTTGGTCTCATTGAAGGGCACCGTCCGCTTCTCCATTCCGATGTGGCAGAGGGAGGTGCAGGTCAGATCGAGCTTGGACTCCTTGGGACGATACCCCTTGTCGAGCACCGCCATCGCCTGCTCGCTCTTGTTGTTGGCCACGTTGAGGAGCTTGAAGGCATACTCGATGTTGTGAGCCCCTTTCCCGAGATGGACGAAGTTGTAATTGTGGAGGGCCTCGTTGAGGAGGTTCTGGGCCTTTTTATAATCCGAGGACCGGGAGAGGTCCTTCTCCACCTCGTGAAGGAGCCTCTGAACGCTGGAGATCCGCTGGATGGTCTCGGCCTTCGCCTTGGAAAGCAGGGTCTGCCATTGCCTGAGGGTTTCGTCGTAGCCCTCGCCATGGCAGGCCACGCACGCCTCTCCCAAGGCCCTTTCGACATATTTCGTCGTGTAGAGGGCGGCCCTCCTCTCTCCCTCCTTCCGGTGGCAAGCGACACAATCGACATTGGCGGTATACATTAAGCTGGGGGAGTCGGGGACCCCGATGCCGCCGGTCCCGCGATAGAAGTCCCGAGGGGCCAGATGCATCTCCTTGCTGTGGCACTTGTCACAGACGGTCGGGGAGTGGACCATCGTCAAGATCGGCCCGATCTCATGCCGGATGGGGGTGTGGCAGTCTGCGCACTCGATCTTGTGATCGGTGACATGCTTTTTATGGAGGAGCTGGGAGGTGTATTTGGTCGTGAGGATCTCGGGTTCGCTGTGGCACTGGACGCACTTCCCCTCCGGGACATGCCCATCGCCCTGGACGACGTTGACATGGCACCGTTCGCACTCCACTCCCCGGGCAATGTATTTTCGGTGGTTGAAGGTCCAGCCCTTGATATTGATGTCTCCCTTGGGTTCGACATGGCAGGAGACACAGCTTCCGACCGCGCAGGAGATGCAGTCCTCCTCTCCCTTCGAGCCCGCTCGATAGTAGTGGCAGATGAAACAGTTGGTCTCGTGGACCGTGAGATGGGCCCCCTGGACCAGCTGGGCATGGCAGGAGGTGCAGCGAAGCTTCATCCCTCGCCTCAACTCTCCGAGGTGTTTCCCGTGAGAAAAGGCCACATTCTTGTAGACCATATCCTTCTGGAGGTCTTCGATTTTATGGCATCCTTTCTGGAGGCAGCTGGCGTCGCTGATCTCGGCATGGGGTTTGGCGGGCCGCTTGCCGGAAAGGAAATAGGCCAAGGAGACCTGCCCATCGACCCATTTCCCTTTGAGATGGTTGAGGAACCCAGGTTCGTAGTGGCAGGCGGTACAGGCCACATGGCGGTGGCTGGAGGCCCTCCAGGATTCCATATAGACCTCCATCTGATGGCAGAGGCCACAGAAGGTCGGACTTTCCGAGAACCTGAGCAGGGCAAGGGAGAGGATGAGGAAGAGGAGGGTGCAAAGAAGGAGGGAGGTCTTGACCGCCCTTTTGTGCTCGAGGGTCCCTTGCTTGAAACCTAAGTAGACCTGGTTGATCCAGAACCCTTTGATCAAGCGGTATAGGTCTCTTAGGTTCTCGGGATTAAAAAATTCGTTGAATTTTTGGTAAAAGGCACGGTAGAGAGGCCCAAGGCTTATCTTTTTCATTCCATCCCTCCCACACCAAACTGGAAAAAATCCTACACGTTTTTTAAAAAATAATCAAGTAGAGGTTTGTCGCCCCCACTATCTTTCTTGTTGCTTTTTCCATCGGTTTTTTATATAAGAAGGGTCACACGACCTTTGCCCTCAGCGGGGTGCGAATCCAACTCGTCATGAACTCGAACCAGGAGGCCTTATGGCGGTGATGTCCAAGGTGATCATGGGATTGCTCATCCTCGTCGTCCTTCTCCTCTGCTTTCTTCTCTTCTGGATAGTGGTGCTAAGCGCCGCCCTCATCTTCTTCGGGAGAGAGAAACCCAAAACCCCCGACTTGTTAGCGGACCGAAGAGGGAGTCCCTGAATGGATCGGGGGTTCCGGGCCGATCTCGGCCGGTGGCTCTTTCCGGTCCTCTTCCTCCTCGTCTATGGGTTCACGAGCGGGGCTGGCCTGGCGCTTGCCCTTACGGCAGAAGATCCCATGGAGCGGAGGGAGGAGAAATTGAGGGTTTTTCGTGAGAAGAGAGACCGCTTCTTCAGGGAGGATCCGAACTCCCCCCTTTTAGAGAAGGATCGAAAGACGTTTAAAGGCCTCCCTTACTATCCGATCGATCTGAAATATGCCCTTCTCGGCCCGATCGAGAAGGGATCGACCGCTTCAAAACCCCTCTATATTCGTTTGCCCACCAATAAAGGGGGAGAGAAGCGGTATGTGAGATATGGCACGTTCAAATTCAAATGGGAAGGAAAGGAGCTGGTCCTCCATATATATCGGCCCCTCGGCGGGGAGGAGCTCTTTCTTCCTTTTAAGGATAGGACATCAGGAAAGGAGACGTATTCCGAAGGTCGGTATCTCTATATCGAACCGATGCCCGACGGAAGGGTGCTCATCGACTTCAATCGCGCCCACAATCCCTTCTGCGCCTATAATGAGAAGTACACCTGCCCTTTCGCCCCTGAAGAGAACTGGCTTCCGATCGAGATCAGGGCAGGAGAGAAGCGTTTTAAGTAAGTTCCTCTCCCTTTCCCCCTGATTACCTCAGAAACTCCCATCCGATCAAAAAGATACAGAAAAGCCCGATGGCCAGCATGGCGAATCCCATGACGTTCGAGAAGAGGTCCACCCAGGCGCTGGGGTATTTGGTCCGGTAGGTCTCCAGCCGGTTCTGGGCGACCAATCGCTGATACTGTTCGGGCCGCTCTTCGACCAGTTCGTACTTCGGAAGCCTTCCGGTGAAGATGACCGGATCGAAGGGGAACTTCGAGGGACGGAAATGGGTATTGAAGAAGTGGACCGTGAAGATGAAGCCGGAGGCCAGAAGGGCCTCGTCCGAGTGGACGATCTGGGCGATGTTGAGCACCCAGCCCGGCAGGAAGATGCAGAAGAATTCGGGGAACCAGAGCATCAGGCCCGAAAGGCCGATGGCGAACATCCCCCAGAAGACCGCAAGAAAGTCGAACTTCTCCCAATAGGTCCACCGGTCGAATTTTGGCTTGGGGCCTTTGTTGAAGAACCAGCGGATCATTCCGATGATATCCGTGACATCCTTCCAGCGCGGGAAAAGGGAATCCGGGCCGAAGAGTTTCTGCAGGGGGTTGGGATTTCCCGGCAATCTTTTGAAAAAGAGGAAGTAGACGATATAGCAGAGGGCAGCCCCGAAGTAGAGGAAGGTGATGGCGGCGGCGATCCGGTGGATCAAACCGGCCATCTCCGCCCCTCCCAAAAAGGCCATCAATCCTTTTGCCCACGGAGCATGGGAAAATTTTAAGGGGAGTCCTGTGAGGACGAGGGCGATGAAGGTGATCATCATGGTGAAGTGGAGGGAGATATCGAAGGTGCTGAAGCGACGATACATCAGGCCCGCCTCCTCCAACTTCACATGGTGGAGGGGGAAGAAGATCCCCTTGGCCCTCATCTCCCTCTTCTCCCAGAAATCCCTCCGCCACCAAAGGAAGGTATGGATCCAGAACATGGTGAAGACCGAGATCAGCAGGGTGGTCATGAGGACAAAGGTCCAGTAGAAGACGGGATATCGCTCGGGGTCGTCATGGGCGGCGTGGGCCACCCAGAGGGTGAAGTTCTTCGTGGTTCCAGGGTGGCATTTCCCGCAGGTTTCGGTCAGCCTTTCGTCCGAGATGAGCGATTTCGGGTCCTCGGCAGGGAGGATGCTGTGGAATCCGTGACAATCGGCACATCCCGCCACCAGGGTCGGATATCCCAGCTTCTCGACCTTCCCATGATAACTTTCGAAATAGGTCTGGGTGGCGATGGGAAGGACCTTGTTCCTTTCCATCATCTCTCGATTGTCGTGGCATTTGAGACAGACCTCTGTGTGAAACTCCTTTCGAAACTGAACCACCTTCGGCTCATCGCCTTTCAAAATGGGAACCTTATGCAATCCGTGACAATCGCTGCAATCCGGGGCATCGACGTTTCCGGCCAGGACGGCCTTCCCGTGGACGCTTTCCAGGTAGCCGTCGTCGCTATGGCAGGTGGTACATTTTTCGATCACCCTCTTCTTGTCCCCCTTCCAGGGGGTCATCTCGTGGATATCCTTGTGGCAGTCCTTGCACTGGATGTCGTTGATAAAATGGGCGCTCGCATAATGTTCGGCTCCCTCCTTCTTATGGCAACGGTGGCAGGTGACCGGTTCGGCGTGAATTCGGGCCCCCTTGGGCTTCGTGTGGGTTTTGATATCGGTGATATCCCAATGGCAGCTGTTGCAGGAATTGGCCCCGTGGACCGACTGGGCGAACTTCCTCTCGTTGATCTTGTTCCCGTGGCAACTGAGACATTCCGAATTGTCGATGCATTCATAACAATATTCCCTGCCCCTAATGATGAGCTTTTCTCCCTTTTGGGGAGATTCGGCAGGTTTGGCGACGGCGGGCGGTTTACGGGAGTCCACCTTCTTTTCCGGAGGGGCTGCCCACATTGTGCTGAAGGCCAGAAAGAGGGCAACCGAAAAGGCGATGATGAGAAGGGTGGCTGGCCTTTGGAGACGAGTCTTCATGCTTCCCCCATCCATGAGAAGTGGTCTTCATGAATTTGTCATTTTATGTTTTCTATTTATTTCGGGAATCATCAAGAGGAAAATTGTGACTTTTTTAACATAACGGGCGTTTGAAGTCAATTCGACCATGAGGGTTCCCATCGGTGGGGGCCCTTGACAAATTCTTTAAAGATATTATCTATTTGGTCGGAGGTGGCCCGCGATGCCAACCTATGCCTATCGGTCTTCGGCCCCGGATCGAGGATGCGCCTATTGTCATCAAGGTTTCGAGATCCTTCAGAGGATGACCGATCCGCCCATCACCCAGTGCCCCAGATGTCAACATCCCGTTTCGAGGGTCCTCTTCGCTCCCACGGTGGTGATCAAGGGGAGCCCGTTAAGCGAGGCCGACCGGAAGATCCGGGAGTACGAAAAGCAGGGGATGTGGAGCCACGCCGCCGAACTCGCCGACAAAGAAGCCGAGAAGACGAAGCGGGAGGATCTCAGAGTTCGGGCCCTGGAGGATTATAAGAAGGCGGGCTATGATTTCGATAAGTACGATACAGAGAAATATTAAAGGGAACCGGGCCTGGTTCGACCTCCTCTCCTGGCGCTTCCACCTCCGAATTCCCTCTCCCTTGGATGAATGATCACCCTGAGTCATATTGAGAAACAATTCGGGGGCCGATACCTCTTCAAAGATTGCTCGCTTCAGATAGGGGTAAGAGACCGAATCGGCCTGATCGGGCCCAACGGGTCAGGCAAGACGACCCTCTTCCGGATGATCCTCGGTCAAGAGCCGATCGACGGCGGCGAGATCCTCATCGCCAAGGGAGTCAGGATGGGATACCTCCCCCAGGAGGTGATCCCGTTCCGGGGGGAGACGGTCCTGGGAGAAGTCCTCAAAGGAGCCCGGGAGATCGCCTCCCTCCAGGACAAGTTGAGCCTCCTCGAGGAGGAGCTTTCTAAGGCCCAAGATCCGGTGGTTCAAGAGAAATTGGCCGAAGCCTATGGGAGCCTTCAGGGCTATTTTATGCAACTCGGAGGGTATGGGCTCGAAGCCAAAGCAAAGGAGATCCTCCATGGATTGGGATTCCAAGAAAGGGATCTTCAGCGATCGACCGATGAATTGAGCGGGGGCTGGTTGATGCGGGTGGCCCTTTCGAAGATCCTCCTCCAGGCCCCCGATCTTCTCCTGCTCGACGAGCCCACGAATTACCTCGACCTCCAATCGATGATCTGGCTGGAGGATTTCCTCCTCAACTTTCCGGGAGCGATGGTCATCGTCTCGCACGATCGCGTCTTCCTCAATCATCTCGTCGACCGGATCGCGGAGATCGAAGGGCAGAAGATCCACCTCTATCCTGGCAATTATGACCGTTACCTTGAGGAGAAGGAGCGTCGCAGACAAGTTCTCGAGGCGACCTTCAAAGCCCAGCAGAGGAAGATCGAGCAGACTCAACGGTTTATAGAACGGTTTCGGGCGAAGAACACCAAGGCGAGCCAGGTTCAGAGCCGGATCAAGTGGCTTGAAAAGATCGATCGGATCGAACTGCCCAAAGAGCGAAGAGAGATTCGATTCGAATTTCCCGCCCCGAAGAGATCCGGCCACAAAGTCATCGAGGTGAAAAACCTCCACAAACGATACGGAGAGACCGTGGTCTATGCAGGGATCGATCTCACCCTGTTTCGGGGCGACAAGGTCGCCCTGGTCGGGCCCAACGGGGCAGGCAAATCCACCCTGCTGAAAATCTTAGCGGGCGTTCTCGATTATGAAGAAGGCGAGGTCCTCCTCGGAAAGGACGTGACCCGAGCCTACTTTGCCCAACACCAGTTCGATCTGCTTCATCCCGAACATACCGTCTACGAAGAGCTCTCCTCCATGGCCACGGAGGAGAGCCAGACCCGGCTTCGAACCCTCCTCGGGACCTTCCTTTTCAGCGGAGAGGATATCGAGAAGAAGGTCTCCGTTTTAAGCGGTGGCGAGAAGAGCCGTCTCGTCCTGGCCAAGATGCTCCTCCAACCGGCCAACTTCCTCCTTCTGGATGAACCGACTAGCCACCTCGATATCGCCTCGAGAGATGTCCTGGAGAAGGCCCTGAAACAGTTTCAGGGGACGATCTGCCTCATCACCCACGACCGCCATCTCATCAACCAGATCGCCACCAAGGTGATCGAGATCGACCGGGGCGTTCCGAAGGTCTATCTGGGAAATTACGATGACTATCTCTATAAAAAGCAACGGTCGGGAGAGGCTGACCAAGAGATTAAGGTCGAGGTTGAGAAGAGAGGAGAATCTTTACAAAAAAAGACGTCGAAATCTCTGATTAAAGAAGAGCGGAGGAAGAGGGCACAGGAGATGGACCGATTCAGAAGAGAGCTCTCCGGCCTCGAAAAAAGATTTCAGGAGACCGAGAGGTCCCTTGACGAAGCCACCCGGAGGCTGGATCTTCTCAACGAGAGGCTCTCCGACCCTAAGCTCTATCTCGACCCGAATGAGACCCACGAGACGATCGAGGCCCACCGGAAGGTTCGGGAGGAGGTTCAGCAGCTCACCCAGCTTTGGGAGGCCCTTGCCCTGGAACTGGAGGAGATGAAGATGAGACCCCTTCGTGTTTGAGAAGGGGGGCTGGATTCGATCCTTTGGGTGGGGTAGAGTCATCTTTTTAGGATAACATGGGCATGGCCCTCGGGAGGTGTCGCGGTCCGGATGGATGAAGTCGTCTTAACCGGGTATGTTCCGGGAGCGATCGGGAGGCTGGTGGAACTCCACGGGACCTACTACCACCAGAACTGGGGATTCGGGCTCTTCTTTGAAGCCAAAGTGGCCTCGGAAATGGCTGAATTTCTCAGCCGGTTCGATCCCTCCAGAGATGGCTTTTGGGTCCTCTGTAACAAAGGCCGGGTGGAGGGTGGCATTGCGATCGATGGGATTCAAGCCAAGACGGCAGGAGCTCACCTCCGATGGTTTATCCTATCTTCTGAAGTCAGAGGGAAGGGTTTTGGAAAGAGGCTCCTAAAGGAGGCGGTCTCCTTCTGCAAACGGAAAGGCTACCCGAGGATTTACCTCAACACCTTCGAGGGGCTTCATCCCGCCCGCCACCTCTATGAGAAGTTCGGATTCAAACTGACCCATCAGGCCGAAGGGGCCCGATGGGGGACAAAGGTCCTCGAACAGAGATTCGAGCTTTCCCTCTGAATTCTCCCCGGATGACATCCTCTCTCGATGAAGTCTCAAAGGCGGATCAGGAGACCTTTCACGAAGCGGGGATCGATCTCTTCGCCGGCAGGGATCTTTCCAAATCCCTCCTGGAGGAGGTTGAGGGAGAAATCGAGGAAATCGGCCAGATGGGGTCCTTCTTGCGGATTGGGGTTGACCGACTGCAGGAAATGGACCAACCCATGTCGGACCTCCCCTTTGAGGATCCCCTCCCCCCCCGCGTCCCGTTCGAATAGATAGGCGAGCAGCTCTCCCAGGCGACCTCTCTCCACGGGTTCGAATTGGAAACGCGCTTGAAGGATTTGGTTGGCCAATGCGGTCAGGAGGATGGTCGAGAGGGTGATCTCCTCCCAACGTTCGGGGAGACAGCCGCTCAGATCCATCGTTTTCAAGGAGCGGGGCGTGATCGGTAGCGTTCCCTTGAAGAAGGAGAGGACGGCCTCGATCGATTCGAGAAATTGTTCCATCGCCGACAGATCCCGGAGATCCCTGAAGTCGTCATGAATCCCGTTTCGGTAGAAGCTTGGCCGCTTCCTCAGAAGCCCCTCCATCGTCTCGAAGTGGGGAGGATCGAGTAGGATTAGGCTTTCCCGATCGCCCTCCAACCACGAGCCATTCAGGATGGTCTGGGCTTTCCTTCTGAGCCGGAGGGTCAGGCTGACCCCGCACTGGAAGATCTTCAAGAGGGGGAGAGATCGAAGGACTTCGGTCGCCTTCCCTTCCTCCTCCTGGCTGAGGTATTGAAGGCCGAGGTTCAGATAGTGGTAGGCCTTTTTCACGGCCCGCTCCATTCCCGCGAGATTGGACAGGTCGATGGCCTCCGCCACGATGGCCTTGTTGCAGAGCGAGGTCAACTCCAGCTTCAGACGATCCAGCTCCTCGGGGTGGTCGATTCGGGAAAGGACCCTTGAGAAAAAGGGGCCTTCGTCCTGGAACGTGAGATAATAAAAGGAACCCTCTCTGCGAGAGGGCTCTATCGGTTTGGAAGGGGTCCTGACCTCTTTGGCAATCGATTCAGGAGAGACATATTGATAAATTTCCAAGGCCTCCTCGAAGTCTGGGAATCCGTAATCGTTCAGCCGGCCATTTCTCAGGCGGTAACCCGTTTCTTCGAGCTCCGATTCCAGCTCGTAAAGGAGGGCCTCCATCGCCCTTCGGTAGCCGTCAGGATCGATTCGGTGGAAGGCCCTTAAAAAGGGTTCCAGGACCTCCCGGGCCCCCACCCCTTTAAACTGGATGAAGTAGAATTGATCTAAGGTGAACGGAGGAAGGCGGTCCATCTGTTCGGTCAGTTCCCCTTCCCACAGGGCCACCCTCAGAAACTTCTTGAGGAGGAGGACGATAAATTCGAGATCGGTGGTCCGTAGGAATTGGGCCACCTTCTTTTCGCCCGACTCGAGAAGGATTTCGATCCAGTGGAGGACCTTCTCGGGGTCGAGTTGGTCCCTTTTCCAAAATTCAAGATCGAGCAGGTATTGGAACTGCTCCGGCGTGGTCAGGGCGATCAGGTCGAGACAATCCCTCTCGCCGACCTCCTTCACCGTAAAGAAGACCTCCTGCTCAGGCAGGGCCGTGACCAATTCTTCGGGATGTTCGGAGAGAAAGAGGGTTTGTAGCCGTTCTTTTCCCCGTTGGCGGAGGACCATTTCCAGTTGATCCCGGAAGGGGAGGGAGCGGAAGGCTTTTTGGGCCTCCTGGGGGTCTTCTGGCAGTCTTATAGCGGTGGTTTCGTCCATTGAAAGCCCTTCTTTTCTCAAAAAGAAGAGCGGGTTTTGAGACCCGCCCTTCTTCCAATATTCCCCGGGATCACCGGTTTAATACGCCGGTGGCATGGGGGGTCCTGCCTGCTCCTTCTTCGGTTTTTCGGCCACCACGGCCTCGGTGGTAATCAAGAGGGAGGCCACGCTGGCCGCGTTCTGGAGGGCCAGGCGGACCACCTTGGTGGGGTCGATGATGCCGGCTTCGATCATGTCGGTGTATTCCTCTTTATCCGCATCGAAGCCGTAATTCCCCTTCTCCTCTTTCACCTTCTCCGCCACCACCGATCCTTCCAGACCGGCGTTCTCGGCGATCTGGCGGATCGGTTCCTCCAAGGCCCTCACGACGATATCCACACCGGTCTGACGATCTCCCTCCAGTTTCACCTTTTTGAGGGTAGGGAGGCACCTCAGGTAGGCCACCCCGCCACCGGGCACGATCCCTTCCTCGACCGCCGCCCGGGTAGCGTTCAGGGCATCTTCCACCCTGGCCTTCTTCTCCTTCATCTCCGTCTCCGTGGCCGCACCCACCTTGATCACCGCGACGCCTCCCGCCAACTTGGCGAGTCGCTCCTGGAGTTTTTCACGATCGTAGTCCGAGGTGGTCTCTTCGATCTGGACGCGGATCTGTTTGATTCGGCCCTCGATGGCGGCGGCAGAGCCGGCCCCCTCGACGATGGTCGTGTTCTCTTTATCGATGACCACCTTCTTGGCCCGGCCGAGATCCTCGAGCTTCAATTTCTCGAGCTTGATCCCGACATCTTCCATGATGGCATGGCCACCGGTCAGGATGGCGATGTCCTCCAGCATCGCCTTTCTCCGATCGCCAAACCCAGGGGCCTTGACCGCTGCACATTTGAGGGTCCCCCTCAATTTGTTGACGACCAGGGTGGCCAGCGCCTCACCCTCCACATCCTCGGCGATGATGAGGAGGGGCCTTCCGCTTTTGGCCACCTGCTCCAGAATGGGGAGGAGATCCTTCATTCCAGAGATCTTCTTCTCGTGGATGAGGATGTAGGGGTCTTCCAACACCGCCTCCATCTTCTCAGGGTCGGTGACGAAGTAGGGGGAGATGTAGCCCCGGTCGAACTGCATCCCTTCCACGATTTCGAGAGTGGTCTCCATTCCCTTGGCTTCTTCAACCGTGATGACGCCCTCTTTTCCGACCTTGTTCATCGCCTCGGCGATGATATCCCCGATGGCCTTGTCATTGTTGGCGGAGATGGTCCCCACCTGGGCGATCTCTTTCTGATCCTTGACGGGTTTGGAAAGTTTCTTGAGCTCCTTCACCACCTCGCCCACGGCATAGTCAATCCCTCGCTTCACATCCATGGGGTTGGCGCCCGCGGCGACCACTTTATAGCCTTCGCGATAGATCGCCTGGGCCAGCAAGGTCGCCGTGGTGGTTCCGTCGCCCGCCGTGTCAGAGGTTTTGCTCGCCACCTCCTTCACCATCTTGGCGCCCATATTTTGAAAATGGTCGTCGAGCTCGATCTCCTTGGCGACGGTCACGCCGTCTTTCGTGACCACCGGAGAGCCGAAGGACTTTTCCAGGACGACATTGCGCCCTTTCGGGCCAAGCGTCACCTTCACCGCATTGGCTAAGATATTGACCCCTTCCAAGATCGCATTCCTCGCTTCCTGATCAAACTTCAGTTCTTTTGCCATGAGACTCCTCCTTTCTCATCTTACGCCAAAGTTCGCCACTGGATGGACCCTTACTTTTCGATGACGGCAAGGACCTCATCTTCCCGCATCATCAGATACTCTTCACCATCGATCTTCACCTCCGTGCCCGCATACTTGGCAAAGAGGATCCGATCTCCTTTCTTTACCTCCATCGGGATCTTCTTCCCATCCTTATCGATCCTGCCTTCCCCCACCGCGATCACTTCGCCTTCGATGGGTTTCTCCTTGGCAGTATCAGGGATGATGATCCCTCCCTTTGTCTTCTCCTCCTCAGCGAGTCGTTTGACGATGAGGCGGTCGTGAAGCGGCCTGATGTGCATAGACACAGTCCTCCCTTCTCTTAAATTTTCGCCGAAATAGATAATCATCGCCCCCCTGTTTGTCAACCCGGAGGTGGGCGAGCGGGGGAAAAGGGCGGATATTGAATCTATCTCTTCAATTTTGTTGATTTTTTTTAAAAAAAGGATTATGAGAAGTTATGGTCCTTAAAGAACCTTTCCTGGCCACGAGCATCGGTTCCTTCCCACACCTTGACGAGACAGAGGTCTTGCCCCTCATCCGAAAAGATTTCCCGCACATCCCCTTTTTGGCCCAGTTTCCAAGGCGGTCTTTTCTTGAGGGGATGGTGGCCCAGTACTCGGAGGGGTTTCCAGGCCTGAGGCTGGACCTTGAGGCAAGAAGGCTATGGGTCGATACCTCTTCGGGCTTCGAGACCGAGGTGGAGCGGTTCTATCAGGCGATTGAAAAAATGGATCTGGAATCCCTCCGGATTTCCAGGGAGTATGCTGCCGGTCTCCGCCTCCTTGAGATCCTTTCCGACCAGGAGGTTTCAAAGGGATTCAAATACGTCAAGGCCCAGGTCACCGGCCCCATCACCTTCGGCCTCTCTTTAACGGACCAGGAGAGGAGGCCCATCTTTTATGACCCTACCTTGAGGGAGGTCCTCATCCATCACCTCGCCTTCAAGGCTCGATGGCTTGAGAAAAGGCTCCGGGAACTCTTTCCCGGGATCCCGAGCATCATTTTCTTCGATGAACCGGCCCTGTCGGCCATCGGCTCCGCTTTTTCGGGCCTTCATGAAGGAGAGGTGATCCAATCCCTCAGCGAATGTTTCCGTGCGGTTCAGGGGTTGAAGGGAGTTCACTGCTGCGGCAACACGGACTGGCCCCTGCTCCTTACCGCCCCCCTCGACATCCTGAGCTTCGATGCGTATGGATATTTAGACAACCTTTCCCTCTATCCGAAGGAATTGGCGGCCTTCCTCGAACGGGGAGGGATCTTGGCTTGGGGTCTCATCCCCACCGGTGAGGAGATATTGAAGGAGGACGTCGACACCTTGGCCGAACGTCTTCGGAAGGGAGTGAAACGCCTAACACGAGAAGGGATCGACCCGGGGCTCCTCAACCAGGCGATCCTGACGCCGAGCTGCGGGATGGGATCGCTCTCCGTGCCCCTGGCCGAACGGGTCTGCCACCTCACCTCCGAAGTCTCGAGGCGACTTCGGGAAGAGGAGGGGCATTAAGGTTTCTTAAAAATCCGCCTTTGTGAGCGGGACGCCTCCGTGAGCGATGTTCTCCTTGGGGATTTCGTAGAGGACGATATGGACTTTGTCTCTCGAAATCTCGAGGGCTTCCGCCGTGGCCTCGGTCACCTTTTTGATTAATAACTCCTTCTTCTCGGACGTTCTACCCTGAATCAGGCTAATCTGGATAAGTGGCATCGTTGACTCCTTTCTCCACTTGGGGGGAGGTGGTCGAGGATTACGGTTTATACACTCTCCACCATGGATCTTTTCCGCCGCCAAATCTTTCTAAGATCTCAAGGGCGAATTGAATACCGTGGGATACAGGGTTCTCCATCATTCCAGGTGCGGTGAAGACATAGACAACGAGGTTCTTACTCGAGGGATCGATCCTGGTTTTGAAATCAGGCCCTTGAAAGAGGGAGCAGACGATCTCTCTCTCGTCGCGAAGGACGATCTCGCTTTCCTTGCAGGGGAGCGTCTTCCCTGAAAGGGCCAGAAAGGTTTCCCCTCCCTTTGCGAGATCGAGCCTCCATGACCCTTCGAACCGGTCCAGGTCCTGGATGGCCATCAGAATTCCATGGTTCATCTCTGCCATGATATGCGTGTCGATGTACAGGTTGTGACTGGGAAACCCCATCTCTAAAGTCCGTTTCAGATGACCCGGAAGGGGGCAGGGATATCCCCATTCTTTAAAAAATTGATCATAAAGGTTGATCCTTTTTTCGACTTCGGCGAGATGGACCCGCCTTCTCATCTTTCTGAGGACCTCCCTTTTGTAGAGTTTGAAGGCTTCGCTCCTCTCAAAATAGACGCAATCCCGGATCGTCCCGATTCCAAAAGGGAGGTCGGGGAATCGAAGACGATAGGCATCTATGATCTCGAAGAGAACTTCGAGCGGCATCTTAACCCCTCTTTCAGACCTTACGCTGTGGTTAGGTTATTACGGGACATAAGTCCTTCTCTTTTGGCCATCTCAACGATTGGAAGCATCCGGTCATGGATCCCTTCGGTTTTGAGCCTCACCCTCTCCGGATTATCCCTCCTTTGCTTGTCAAGGGTCTGAATCACGCTCCGGCCGGGATGACCTGAGATGGGGCTCAGGCTTTAAGCCCGATGAGCAGTCCGGGCGCCGTCAGGTTCAGGGCCTCCCAACTTTATGGGCCATCGAACAGTCTCCCCCTTCCCCCCTCTTCCGTTCGGGGGGAGGTTCGTCGTCTGAAGATACGGGAAGAGTTGGGGGAGCTCTGTATACCCTACCCATTTTTGACCTCCATGTCAATTGATGAAGCCTTCTTGATGTACCTTCCTCTTTGAGATAAGTTAATCCCCATGATGCGCCTCTACCTCTTTCTTCCTGTAGGGATCGTGGCCATCTCTACGGCCTCCATTTTTATCAAACTCTGCGAAGCGCCAGCCCTGGTCATCGCGGCCTACCGGTTGGCCCTCGCCTCGCTGCTTCTCCTCCCCTGGGCGGCCTATAGGAAGGTCTGGCGGAACTGGACAGGAGTTGAATGGAGGTGGTTGATCCTCTCCGGGGTCTTTCTCGCCCTTCACTTCGCCTTCTGGATCGCCTCTTTGAAATTCACCTCGGTCGCCAGCTCCGTGGTCTTGGTCTCGACCAATCCGCTTTTCGTCGGCCTCGGTGCCTCGATGTTCTTTAAAGAGCCTCTTCGGCCGACGTTGATCTTAGGAATCCTCCTCTCGGTCGCCGGAAGCGGTCTGATCAGCTTCGGAGATGTGGCCCTTTCGAAGGAGGCATTGATGGGGGATGGGTTGGCCCTTCTCGGGGCCGTCGCCGCTTCCGGATATCTACTGGTAGGGAGAAAGATGAGAAAGGGGCAAGACCTTCTCTCCTATATCTTTCCGGTCTATTCGACAGGGGCGATCCTATTGACCCTCATCTCCCTTGCTTTCCAGAAACCGTTTTTCGGTTATCCACCTGTGACCTATCTCTTCCTTTTCCTTCTTGCCGTTGTCCCCCAGCTGATCGGCCATACCACCTTCAACTGGGCCTTGAAGTATCTGCCGGCCTCGATGGTGGCGATCGCGATTTTAGGGGAACCTGTGGGGTCAACGATTTTGGCTTTTTTCATCCTTGGAGAAACCTTGACATTCTTGAAGGTCATTGGAGGCCTCCTGATCTTAACGGGCATCCTGACCGCTTTAAGGCAACCCAAGGCGATCCCTCCAGAAGATTGAGCGATTTGGGGATGCGGTTGTCGAGGACTAAAAGGTCATCAATCTCCATCTAGGACAGGTATCTCTCCTCCCGATGAAAGATGTTCTTCGACAGAAGATTCTTCCATACCCACACCCCGTCTTTGCTCGGGAAACAGGTGGGTTTCATCTGAGGAAGAAGATGCTTAGGGATCCATATATTAACTCAAACCAAGGCCCTTTCTCGGAGTGGGAGGGATGGAAATTTTCCGGGACGATATCTGGGGAAGGCTCCGGTTTCCCTTTCAAGCAGATCACCAATTTTACAAAAAACATCGCCTCTACGATTTCCCCCACCGGAAATATAAATCCCGAATCTTCAATGCCATCTTGATTCTTCTCACGAAGATACCTTCCCTGAGAAAAGAGATCCATCGCAAAAGATTGAAGGAAGAGATGGTCAAGCCTCTTTAACAGATGATCCGAAGGATCGCATAATAATAACGACATAATGGCGTTGTCCTCGCGGGGGACGATGCGACGATACTATCTCAAGGGATTGGCACGCCCTTCGGGCTAACCAGGAGGGCCGTAGGAAGTGTCATTGCGAGGAGTATCGCGACGAAGCAATCTCAACATGAAAATCCCATGGGTGGCCGTAGGGTGATTTCGGGGGATTGCTTCGCTACGCTCGCAATGACATAAGAAATAGGGTTGCTCGCAATGACAGAAGAAAAAGGCTCGCCCGCAATGATAGATGAAAAACCCCCCAAATGACAGAAAAGATGGTCAAAATGAATGTAAAAACAATGAGTTCGTTTGCCTTCGCCATAGAATCAAGGTGAGAGGAAACGGGAAAAAGCGGTTGACTCTTGGCCCAGAATTTTATAGATTATCCTAAAGGAGTCTGAGGGTTATGGGAAACCTCATCCCACCTACTTCTCCCCCCCGATTGTTCATCCTGATCTTTCTCTTTCTCATCGTCAGTATCGGAACGGGAGGATACCTCTATTACGAGAATCAGAGAAACGAGACCAAAAAAGAGATACAGAATAACCTCTTGGCGATTGCAGATCTAAAGGTCAAGCAGGTCGCGAGCTGGCGCCAGGCGCGCCTGAGCGATGCCGAAGTTCTCTTCGAGAATTATCTGTTCCTCCAACAATTACGGCGATGGCTAACGTCTCAAGAGAATTCGGGATTGATGGAAGAGATCCTCGCCTGGATGTCCTCGTTCAGGGGTCGTTACGATTATAGCAGCGTTTTTCTTCTCGATGAGAAAGGAAGGGTTCGCCTTTATAGCTCCGAAGCCTTTGACGAGGTGGGTTCCTACGTCCTTCCCTTTATCCATCAGAGCATTCATACGAGAAAGGTTACCTGGGTGGACCTCTACCGTGAAAGAGAGAGCGGCCACATTCATCTTGATATTCTGATCCCCCTTGTCCCCAGAGAACCCGATGGACTCCCCTCAGGGGTTCTATTGCTCCGGATCAATCCCTATCACTTCCTCTACACCTACATCCAGTCCTGGCCCATCCCAAGTTCTACCGCCGAAACCCTTCTCGTCCGTAGGGAGGGAACAGATGTCCTCTTTCTGAACGAACTCCGGCACCAAAAAGAGACCGCCCTTTCCCTTCGGCTTCCCATCGTCGGAAGACAGACAGTGGCTGGGAAAGCGGTGCAAGGCATGGAGGGGGTGATCGAGGAGGTCGATTATCGGGGAGAGAAAGTCCTTGCCGCTATGCGTCCTATTCCAGGCTCTCCATGGTATCTTATCGCGAAAGTCGATCAGGAGGAAATCTACGCCCCTATCCGTGAACAAGCCCTCTGGGTCACTCTCTTTGTCGTCCTCTTTACCCTTTTCGTTGGAGGCTTACTCGGGCTCGTCTGGCGGAATCAGGCCGCGAGGTTTTATCGAAGACAGGTGGAGATCGAAACCCAGCGCCAGGCCCTTCTCAAGCATTTCGAATACCTGACCAAATATGCAAACGATATCATCCTCATGTGGGATGAAGGTTACAAAATCCTTGAGGCGAACGAGAAGGCCTTAGAATCCTACGGATACTCAAGGGAAGAGATGATGGGGATGGACGTTAGGCAACTGAGGGCCCCGGAGGAGAGGACCTCCCTGGAGGCCCAGATCAGACAGTTAAACGAGACGAAAGGACTGATGGTGCAGACGGTCCATCAAAGAAAAGATGGGGACACCTTTCCGGTCGAGGCAAGCCTCCGTCTAATCGAAGTGGAGGGGAGGAGGTTCTATCAGAGCATCGTTCGGGACATCACGGAAAGGAAACAGGCGGAAGAGCAGCGGGAGAAGCTGATCCAGGAGCTTCAGAAGGCCCTCGGGGAGGTCAAGACCTTAAGCGGATTGCTCCCGATCTGCGCCTCCTGCAAGAAGATTCGCGACGACAAGGGATACTGGAACCAGATCGAAAGCTATATCATGAAACATTCCCAAGCTCAATTCAGCCATAGCCTCTGTCCGGAGTGCCTCCGAAAACTTTATCCAGAACTCAATGGTGAGGAGGATGCAACCTTCCCCCCTCCCTCTCCCGAGACCTCCTCGCCCCAGAAGGGATCATGAAATTTGTCGTCCACGAACATCATGCGAAGCGCCTCCATTATGACTTTCGCCTCGAAATCGGAGGGGTTCTTAAATCCTGGGCGATCCCAAAAGGGCCATCGATGAACCCATCGGACAAGAGGCTGGCCCTCATGGTCGAAGACCATCTCCTCGAATATGGAGACTTCGAAGGGATCATCCCCCAGGGCCTTTATGGCGCGGGCCCGGTGGTCATCTGGGATTCCGGAGCATTCGAGCCGGAGGGCGATCCCGAGGCGGGGCTGAAACAGGGGAAGCTCCGGTTCACCTTAAAGGGAAAGAAGTTAACGGGCGGTTTCTCCCTGGTCCGGATGAGGGGGACGGAGAAAGACTGGCTTCTCATCAAAGCAAACGACGCCTCCGCTCAAAAAGACTGGGTGTTAAAGGAGGCGCTCACCCCCAGCAAAAAGAAACAGCTGCGAGAAAAGATTCCACCCTGCCAAACCTCATGACCCCAAGGTTTTACAATCCTTAAAGGGACCGAACCTTTATCCGTTTGACAACGAGCCGGGCTCGGTCATATAAACTATTCAGATAAGCCCTATGGATAAGCCGAAACCCAAGCGGATCCTCATCGTCGATGACGAGCCCGACACTGTCGAGATGATCGCGACTCTTCTGGGGCTGGAGGGCTACCAGGTCTTTTCGGCCTTTTCTGGTGAAGAGGCCATGAGGTTTCTCCAGAAGGAACGGCAGAGGTCCCTGGACGAGGGGCCGGTTGATCTGATCCTTCTCGATGTCATGTTGGGCGATGTGGATGGAAGACAACTCTGTCAGAGGATCAAAGAGGATGAGGTGATGCGGTTTATCCCCGTGATCATCCTGACCGTTCGGTCGAGCCTTCAAGATAAGCTCGAGGGACTCAGCCTCGGCGCGGATGATTATCTGACCAAGCCTTTCATCAACGAGGAACTCTTGGCCAAGGTGCGGGTCATGCTCCGCATCAAGGACCTTCATGACGAACTGAGAAGGGAGCGGAACAAGAACATCCTCCTCACCCAGGCCCTCGAGAAACGATACAGTTACGAGAACATCATCGGCAAAAACAGCAAGATGCAGGAGATCTTTGAGCTGATCTCCGATATTTCCGGCACCGATTCCACGGTCTTGATCCAGGGGGAGAGCGGCACGGGCAAGGAACTCATCGCCAGGGCCATCCATTTTAACAGCCTGAGAAAGGACAAGCCTTTTGTCATTGCCAACTGTTCGGCCTACTCCCAGAACCTTCTCGAAAGCGAACTCTTTGGACATGAGAAGGGGGCGTTTACCGGGGCCATTCGCCGAAAGATCGGGAGATTTGAGCTGGCCCATGGGGGAACGATCTTCCTGGACGAAATTGGCGAGATCTCACCCCCGACCCAAATCCTCCTCCTGCGCGTTTTGCAAGACCACCGGTTTGAGCGGGTGGGCGGCGAGGAGACCCTTGAGGTGGACGTGAGGGTCATCGCTGCCACCAATAAAAATTTGACCGAGGCCTTGAAGAAGGGAACGTTTCGGGAAGACCTATATTATCGGCTCAATGTAATCCCCATCTTCGTCCCGCCTCTTCGCGAGCGGAAAGACGATATCCCGTTGCTCGCCCATCACTTCCTGAAAAAGTTTTCCCAGGAGAAGGCCAAACCCATTGTCGATTTTTCCCCCGAGGTCATGGAGATCTTTTTGGCACATTCCTGGCCAGGCAACGTAAGGGAGCTGGAGAATGTCATCGAGCATGCGGTCATCATCGCCAAAAAGGAGGTCATCACACCGAAGGATCTCCCGAGGAATTTACTGCAACACTCGATTGATAGCGGAGAGCCTGTTACCCTTGAGGATTTTGAAAAAAACCTGATCCTGAAGACGTTGAAAGAGATGGGCTGGAATAAACATAAAGCTGCGAAAAAATTGAATATTACCCGATCCACCCTCTACGGCAAGATAAGAAAGTATGGGCTTTTAAAAGATGGAAACTGAACCAGGGGTGTCTAAAATTAGACAATAATTTAACTAATTGATTTTTAAAAATTAATTTAATGTTAAGACGGCTTTGGCATGATTTTGTGTCCGAAATTAAACAGGGCCATATTTTTACAGCCAAACCCTGAGGTTTTGGCCTCCCCGATATGTTTCTGGATGGTCAATGAATGGAACATCTCTGGATTTCGATCCCCTTAGAAGAGGAGGGATTTAGCTTTTTAATTTATTGAATTTATTAAAAATTTAACCTAAACGTCAAAAGTCATTCCGAACCCACCCTTTTTCCTGCCCGATCGGATAAATCGTTTCTGTTCGGATAAGCGCTCCTTACCTGAAAAAATTTGTTAAACTTTTTGGTATGTTTATTGCTAATTTTTCTTTTTTGAAGGAGGCAAACATGAAGTGCATGCGTTGCGGTGGCGTCATGGTCTACGAGAAGTTCTTCGGTATCTCCGAGGACTTCTTCGGTTGGAGATGCATCTTCTGTGGCGAGATCGTGGATAACGTTATCATCGAAAATCGCCGCGAGCAGAGGAAACGTTAGCTCCCTCTTTAGAGGATATTTCAAAAAAAATCGCTCTAAAGTGGGGGTAAACGGTGAAAGGGAAGGTCTGCATCGTCGATCATGATTTGGCCAATAGAGGGTTTTTAAGGGAATGTCTCGAAAGGGATGGTTATGAAGTTTTGGTTTTGGAAAGCGGCTCCCAGGTAAAGACCCTTTTAACACAAGAGCCCCTCAAGGTCTTCATTCTCAACATAGATACCCCTGGTGTGCGTGAAAAGGCGCTCCTGCTCGACCTGAAAAAACTAAGGCAGGTCAGAACGCTTCTGATCGTTTCAGAAAGGGGAGATCCGTTTCTCAAAGAGGCCATCGATCTGGGGGTTTATGGCTTTATCTATAAGCCCTTTGATCCGATGGAGATCTGCACCATGGTCAGTCACCTCCTCAAGTAAAGGATTGCCTCTGCAATGGGAAGAGAACAGGCAAGTCCCTCCTCTTGGGAAGCGTTGTGGCGGGAGGTGCCGGAATTCCCCGGGACCCAGGCGCTTGGTTTCGAGCACAAACCCCTCCTGACCCACCTCTTTCGTACCTACCCCCCTCTCATCTCTGAATTTACCTTCACCAACCTTTTCATCTGGCGGCAGGCCTACCGGATTCAACTCTCCCGCTACAGAGGGTTTCTCTGCCTCCTCGCCGAGAAAGGAGGTTCCTCTTTTTTCTTCCCCCCCATCGGAGAGGGGGATCTGGTCGATTGCTGCCGAATGCTGCTGCGGACGATGGCGGGGCAAGGGAGGGTGGCCCAAATCGCCCGCGTCCCTGAGAAGACGCTTTCCCTTTTCGATTGGGAGGCCGAGGGTTTCGCCCTCGAATATGATCGAGACAACTCGGATTATGTTTACTCTGTGGAGGACCTGGTCTACCTGCGGGGGAGGAAGTATCACCGGAAAAGAAACCATATCAAGCGCTTTAAAGAACAGTACCCTCATCAATATGTCCCTCTGACCCCTGATCTGATCTCGCAATGTCTGGACCTTCAGGCAAGCTGGTGTGACCTCAAACATTGCGAGGCCGATCCGGGTCTGAGCCAGGAATTCCTTGCGATCAAGGAGGCCTTGGCCCATTTTGAGGCCTTGGAGATCCAAGGCGGAGCGATCCTGATCGACGGGAAGGTCGAGGCCTTCACCTTAGGCGAGCCCCTCAACCCGGACACGGTCGTCATCCACATCGAGAAGGCCAACCCCGCCTTTGACGGGCTCTACCCCGCCCTCAACCAGGCGTTTTTAGAGCACCAATGGACCTCCTTCACCTACGTCAACCGGGAACAGGATTTAGGGGAGGAGGGGTTGAGAAGGGCCAAGGAATCCTATTTCCCTCATCATATGGTTCATAAGTATTCCCTGTCGCTGAAAGGGTAAACAGGCAGAAGGATTGAAAGGAGATCTCCATGGAGAAGAAACGGATCAAAGTCAAAACCTTTACGACGGAATTGAGGATATTCAAGACGATCAAAGAGATAAAGGCCTTGGATGAGGAGGTCAACCGGTTTCTCGAAAAGAACCGGATCAAGAATGTCATCTCCGTCAGTGACACGACCACCACGGACAACACCGGCGCCACCATCGGGCTGATACGGGTCTTGACCTACGAAGCCTGATCCTCCCTCCCAATGGGCTGACGAAAAAAGCAAAGAAAGTTTTTTAAAAACATGTTAAAATTTCGTCTAACCCCGTTTCGACGAAAAGGGAGATGTTCGATGGATCGTCTGGAAACGCTTCAAGGGAGGAAATGGCGATGACCCGGTGGGAATATGAGATCACCCTCCACCAAATCCCCGAAACCCCTCAAGCTAGCCAAGAACAGGTCATCCAATGCGACCAGGACGGTCTGTGTTTCGTCCACGACACCTTCCGGTCCGGCATCCAATGGCTTGAGACCCTATTCAAAAAGAGGGGCGAGGAGGGATGGGAGCTGGTGCAATCCGGTTACCACCGGCGAGAACTCCTGTGCATATGGAAGAAACCCCGCAATCCCGCGAAGGCGGATTGAAGGCGTTCATCCTCTCCCGTCTCGAAGCGGAGGGGCCTGTCCCTTTTGCTCAATTCATGGAATGGTGTCTATATCACCCCCAATATGGATATTACCGGTCAGGCCAGGTCAGAGCGGGGAAGGGGGGGGATTATTATACAGCCCCCTGTGTCCATCCCCTTTTCGGAGGAATGGTTGCAAGACAGCTCTCCCAGATGGCCGATGGGATGGGCCAGGGACCTTTTGAGGTACTCGAGATCGGAGGGGGCAGGGGGTTTCTCTGTCTGGATATCTTAACGTGGGCCCGGGAGAAGATTCCGGAGTTCTTCCGTCGTCTTCGCTATCTTCTCCTTGAAACGAATTCCCATCTCATAGAGGAGCAGCGGGATCGCCTCTCCTCTTTTGAAAAAGAGGGGCGGGTCGCTTGGATCGATCCCGAAACTTTCGAAAAGGGAGTCCATCGCCTCACCGGCTGCGTGCTCTCCAACGAACTGATAGACGCCTTTCCGGTTCATCGAGTGGTGATGGAGGGGGGCCGCTTGAAAGAGATTTACGTCACCCAAGATCGAGGCGAATTGAAGGAAGTGTTGGGCGAACCCTCTGACCCGGCCCTCCTGACCTACTTTGATTCCTTAGGGATTCGTCTGCCGGAGGGGTATCGGACGGAGGTCAATCTCAGGGCGCTCCGCTGGATGGAGAACGTCGGCCGGTTTCTCGATAGGGGCTTCGTCCTGACGATCGATTATGGTTACTTGGCGGAAGAACGCTATGCCCCCCATCGCTGTCACGGGACGCTGCTCGGTTACTTTCGACATCGAACTTCGTCCAATCCTTACCAGCATCTGGGGGAACAGGATCTCACCTCCCATGTCAATTTTACCGACCTCATCCGAAAGGGAGAGGAGGTGGGCCTCCGTTTCCTCGGCCTCGTCCCGCAATACCGGTTTCTCATCGCCCTCGGCATACTCCAGGAAGCCGACTTCCTCGGACAGGATCTCTCGAATCTGGAGGGATTGAAGATGAGGCTCTCCCTGATGCATTTGATCGAACCTGAAGCAGGGATGGGGGAGAGTTATCAGGTGTTGATCCAGGGGAAGGGGGTGGGGCAACCCCACCTCGATGGATTGAGAGACCTCGAGACCATTCCCTGGCCGGATTTGTCTCCAGATGTCCCCCTTCGCTCCCCAAAGCCGATCACGCCAGAAAGGGGTTCCCCGTGAAGGTCCTGGGAATCTTCGGAAGTCCGAGAAGGGGAGGGAATACCGAGCTCCTGCTGGAGGAGACCTTGAAGGCCGCGGAAGGAGAAGGGGCGGAGGTGGATCGTCTCTATATCGTCGACTATGTCATCACCCCCTGTACGGAGTGTCACGGATGCGATGAAACCGGCCATTGCGTCATCCTGGACGACATGGAGAAGATCTATCCCAGACTGATCGATTCGGATGTCATCGTCCTGGCTTCGCCCATCTTCTTTTACGGGGTGACGGCCTGGGTCAAGGCCCTGATCGACCGCTCCCAGGCCCTCTGGGCGAGGAAGTATCTCACCCAAGATCCGGGCCTCGGGAAGGAGGGAAGGAGGAGGAAGGGGTTTTTCATCTCCGTGGGTGCAACCAAAGGGAAGAGGGTTTTCGAGGGGGCCATCCTCACAGTTAAATATTTCTTCGATACCTTCAATGCGGAGTATGCAGGGGAGCTTCTCTTTCGAGGGGTTGACGGAAAAGGCGAGATCCTCAAATACCCCGAAGCCCTTCAGCAGGCCTTTGAAGCCGGAAGGCGTCTGGTCCGAGATCGATGAAGCCTCGTCTCAATGTCCTTTGGAATGAAGATTACTGCAAACGCTGTATCCTCTGCGTGGAGGTCTGTCCTGTCGGCGTCCTCTCTCTGGAACGGGATGAGATCGTCGAGAAACCGGGATGTATCCGGTGCTATCAGTGCGAACGCTATTGTCCCGACATCGCCATCGAGGTGATGGAAGAGGCAAGATGAGACAACTCCTTTCAGGAAATGACGGGATCTTCCGGGGAGCCCTCCGGGCAGGGGCGACCTACTTCGCGGGCTACCCGATCACGCCCACCTCCGAGATCCTCCAACAGGCGGCCCTTCGGGCCGAGGAGGATCCGGAATTTAAGTTCTTTCAGGCAGAGGACGAGATCGCCGCCGCCATTGCCACCATCTCAGCCTCTCTTGCAGGCGCCAAGTCCTTCACGGCCACCTCGGGACCCGGATTTTCTCTCATGCAGGAGGCGATTGGATGGGGCCATGCAGTGGAGGCGCCCTGCGTCATTGTCAATTCGATGAGGGTGGGGCCGTCGACGGGAATGCCCACCCAGCCGGCCCAGTCCGACCTGCTCCAGATCAAAGGGGGGAGCGCCGGAGACTATTACCCGATCGCCTTTTATCCCAATTCCGTTGAAGAGGCCTTCAGACTGACGGTCATCGCCTTCAATGCCGCAGAGGAGTCCCTCTCTCCGGTGGTCCTTCTTTCCGATGCCTTCCTGTCCCATCTTTATGAGGTTGTGGATCTGGAGGCCATCGAGATCGAAGTGGCTTCCCGTAGGAAAGAACCCCTGGGCCGGGGCCAGAGGCTCTTTACCGGAACGGCTCACGACCGGATGGGAAACGTGAAGACGAACGACCCAGAGGCCTACCGGGATTGGCTGGGTGATCTGAAGGCAAGACATCTCAAGGTCGCCGAAAAGTATCCCCTCTTCGAATACCTACCCCGTCAGGATTCGGATACCTTGCTCATCGCCTTCGGGATCACCTCGAGGATCCTCTCCCCCTTGAAAGAACGCTTCTCCCTCTTCAGACCGGTTCGAATCTATCCCGTCCTGGAAAAGGAATTGAGGGAGGTGACCGAACCTTACCGACACGTCATCGTCATCGAAGGCAACGATGGACAGTATGCCTCCTGGGTGGAATGGGCCACCGGTCGGAGGGTGATGCGGGTTGCGTGCCTGGGAGGGGGGTTCAGACTTCGTTGGATCACCGCTCAGATCGAGGAGCGATTGAAGGGAAGATGATCGATCGGTCTTATAAAGAGCTTCTGAAATTGAGACGGTTTCCCCATACCTGGTGTCCGGGGTGCGGGATCGGCGCGGTTTTGAAGAACGTCGCGATGGGCTTGAAAGAGCTGGGCTGGGACCATCGAAATACGGTGGTGGTCTCCGGGATCGGATGTTCGGGGAGGATGGGCGGGTATATGAACCTCGATGCGGTCCATACGCCCCATGGAAGGGCCCTCATCGCTGCGGAGGCCATCAAAAGGGTCCGGCCCGATCTGAACGTCATCGTGCTTTCGGGAGATGGTGACCTTGCCAGCATCGGCGGAAATCATCTCCTCCATGTGTCAAGGAGAAATCCGAATATCACCGTCTTCTGCAACGACAACGAGATCTATGGGTTGACGGGCGGCCAGGCCGGGCCCACCACCCCCAGAGGGACGAAGACCATCACCTCCCCCCGTGGAGAACCCTTCTCCCCCCTCCGCCTGAATCGCCTCCTGACAAGCCAGGCCCCCTATTTCTATGCCAGGACCACCGTCTATCATCTCAACCATTTCAAGACCTGCATCCGGGAAGCCTTGCTCTGGGAGGGATTTAGCTTCGTCGACATCATCAGCGACTGCATCGAACTCAACGGAAGGAGACTGGGATTCAAAACGGCCTTTCAGATGTTTAAATGGTTCGAAGAACGGTTCCACATCGTCGAAGGGGCGAGAGATCGCTTGGGAGACGACGAGCTCGGGATCGCCAAAAAGGCGAGGGAGGTCGAGGCCGAGGTAAAGCCCGAGGAAAAGGTGGAGGAAAGAAAGGAGATTCCGGAAAAGGACCTTAGGGGATTTAGCTTAGAGGAACTCCGGGAGTTCGATGGAACCCAGGGAAGGCCCATCTATGTCGGTTATAAGGGAAAGGTCTACGATCTTTCATCGAGTCCCCTTTTTCAGGGGGAGAAGAGGATGCGGTGCCACCTCGCGGGTCAGGACCTGACCCACGAGATCGACCTTGCGCCCCATGGGGAGGAGCTGATTTTCAGATTTCCTGTTGTCGGGAGGCTGAAAGAGGGATAAGTCGAGGCCAAACAATACCCCCCCGCTCTCCCTCTTCAATAACGAGGGGCTCGGGAGGTTGTGATCTTTGGGGTATTGGAAGACAAGAAGAGCGAAGTCTCAGGAAGGTTGAAGGGAAGACGGGAATGAAACGGATCGTTTTTGCAGGCATCGGCGGTCAATCGGTCAGGGTCATCTCCCATGTCTTGGCCATGGCCCTGAAGGAATTGGGTTATGAGGTGGCCCTCCTCTACGACTACGACTCCTCCATCCGGAACCAGAGGATCTCGGCCTACCTCACCTATGACCGGAAACCGATCGAAAATCCGTTGATCGAGGAGGCGGACATCCTCATTCGCCTCCACCAGAGGGGGGACCAACTCATCGCCCAGAAGACGATCTGCGACACGGGACTCTGTTCGGATGAAGAAATCCCCTTCGGAATGATGGGGATCGAAAAATTCGGCCAGGCCATTTTCGGCAACATGATCGCCCTGGGGCGTCTCTTCCGGTTGATCGAACTCGACATCAGCCACATCGAACTCGAGAAACTTCTGCCTCGTTCGTACGTGAAGGAGAACTTGAAGGCCATCCAAATGGGTTATGACCTCAACCTGTATGAAGATTGATTGTCTCATCCGGAGAAAAAGGGGTGAGGGGGAAGAAAGGAGGTGATCCGCGTGACCCAATGGCAATGTACCAATTGCGGCTATACCTTCGGAGCCGAGACCACGCCTGAAAGGTGCCCATCCTGTCAACAGGCCTGTACCTTCAACAACGTGACCTGTTATATTCCGGACTGCGGGGGGCCTGGAAATATCGATCCCAGGTTGATGGGCAAACAGGAGAAACCGGTTAAGGAATAGTCTTCCCGCTCCCTTGGGAGATTTTTCCTTAGGATGAGCGCTTCGGCAAAAGCGGTCAAACCCTACGGGTCTGTCCTGAGACGCTACTCGATGGGTTTCCGCAGAGGGGAAGCCGGCCTTTGGGAAGGAGTCTTTTCTTCCCTTGACGGCAGCCCCCAGAGGACACGCAAGGAGAAATCTAACGACCTCGAGAGAGGCCCTCCTTTTTGAGGGGGCCGAAGGGATAAAGGATCGTTTTAGAGAGGAGGATCCCCATGAGGCTCAAAGGGAAAAAGGTGGTGATCCTGGCCGAAAATCTCTATCAGGACCTTGAGTTATGGGTTCCCTATTATCGGTTGAAAGAGGAGGGGGCCGAAGTGATACTCGTGGGCTCCGGTAGTTCACGCTCCTACACGAGCAAGTATGGGTACCCGGTGGAGGTGGATCGGGAGGCAAGAGAGATCGACGTCTCGCAGATCGACGGGGTGGTCGTCCCGGGAGGCTATGCCCCGGATCTGATGAGGCGATACCCCGAAATGGTTCGGATCGTCCGGGAGGCGTTTGAGAAAGGAAAGGTGGTCGCGGCGATCTGCCATGCGGGCTGGATGCTCGTCTCGGCCGGCATTTTAAAAGGGAAAAAGGCCACGGGTTTTTTTGCGATCAAGGATGACCTCATCAACGCAGGGGCAGAGTATGTGGATGCTGAGGTCGTCCGGGATGGAAACCTCATCACCTCGAGAAAGCCCGACGATCTCCCCGCCTTCTGCCGGGAGATGATCGAGGCCCTGTCTCGGTAGGTTCATTTTTAAGCAAGAAAGGGGCATGAGCGATGTTGAAAGAGAGTTATGCATGTCAACACTGTGGTGCGGAGGCGGACATCACCCTCGAAGGGTTTGACCGGGTGGAGGATGTCCTCCGGAGGGCCAAACGAGGGGTCTGCAAGGCCTGCGGGAAGGAGGTGGAGATCGAACCTCACGATGAAAGCACCTTCGCCTGCCAGAATTGCGGGGCCGAAGCGGATATGACGCTGGAAGGATTCGACAGCGTCGAGGACGTCCTCAAAAGGGAGAAGGGGCTCATCTGCCAGACCTGCGGGAGGGAGGTCCACTGGACCGACCGGGAGGATTTGAAGGCGATCAAGGTCGCCATGGAAGCGGAGAAGGAGGCCCACCAGGCCTATGCCAAAGCGGCCAAGGGGACGAGGGATCCCAAGGGGAGAGATATGTTCCAGCAGCTGGCCGAGTTCGAGCTGAACCACTTTCAGAAGCTGAAGGCCCTGCTCCAATCCCTGGAGGAGAAGGGGGAGTGGATTCCTTATGAGGGAACCCACCTGAAGATCAGGAAGATCGCCTTGGTACCTGACCTTCCAGAGAAAGAGGATCTCACCGAATTGGATGCCCTGAAGATGGCCATCCAGGAGGAGAAAAAGGCGCAACACTATTATCGAACCCTGGCGGAGTTGACGAGAGACCCCAAGGGAAAAGAGATGTACCGAAGGCTGGCCGAAGAGGAGGCCCTGCACGAGAAGGTCCTCAACGATCAATACTACAGCCTTCACAACAAGGGGATCTGGAGCTGGGGCGACTGACCGATCCCGCAAGGGTCCCCCGCCCCCATAGGGGAAAGGAACGGCGGAAACAGCCAGGGGCCTTTCTTTTTCAGGGATGGAAGATAGGAAGATCGAAGGTCCAACGAAACTTACCATCGACATCGAAGGCATTCACTGCGCCGATTGCGCCCTCAACATCGAACGATCCATCGAACACCTGCCCGGGGTTCTCTCCGCGGAGGTGAGTTATGTCCTCTCCTCGGCCACCATCTATTACGATCCCCACCGGGTGGAGGAGGAGAAGATCAAAAGGGCGATCACCAAGCCCGGTTATGTGGTCAGGGACTCGATCGCCCAGCGGACGAAGGCCTTCTGGAAAGAGATGAGGCCTTTCTTCTTCATGGCCTCCTGTGGCGCGACGCTGGGGGCCTCCTATCTTTCCGGATGGCTCCATCTCGGAACGGCCAATCTCCCCACGTTGCTCGCCCTCGCTGCCTCGATCCTGGGTGGGTATCCGATTTTGAAGAGTGCCATCAAGGCCCTCCTGATCCCCGACCTAAACGTCGATACCCTCGTCTCCATTGCCGCCATAGCCGCCACCGCGGTGGGGGCCTATCAGGAGGCGGCCACGGTCCTCTTCATCATGCTCCTCGGCGAATTCCTGGAGCACCTCACGGTGGGAAGGACGAGGAAGGCGATCACCTCCCTGATCCAGTTGACACCGAAGACGGCCTGGGTCAGGAGGGGAGGGGAGGAGGTCCAGGTGCCGGTGGAGGAGGTGAAACCGAAGGAGATCGTCATCGTCAAGCCCGGTGAGAGAATTCCCGTAGACGGCACGATCATCTCAGGGTGCGGCTCGGTCAACCAATCGATGCTCACCGGAGAATCCAGTCCTGTTGACAAAGGGGTGGGCGATCGGGTCTATTGTGGGACGATCAACGAGGCGGGCTCTTGCGAGATCGAGGCGAGCCAGGTCTCCGAAGATACCAAGCTCGCCCAGATCAAAAGGTTGATCCTCGAGGCCCAGAGGGAGAAGTCCCCGACCCAGAGGGTGATGGACCGGTTTGCCCGATACTTCATCCCAGCCATCCTGGGCATCGCCCTTGTCACGTTTCTGGCGACGGGGGAGATCGTCCGGGCCATCACGGTTCTGATCGTGGCCTGCCCCTGTGCCTTAGTCCTGGGCCCTCCGACCGCTGTGGTGGCTGCCATCGGGCATGCGGCCAGACAAGGCATCTTGATCAAGGGGGGGACCTACCTCGAGCAGATGGGCAGGATAAAGACCCTCCTCCTGGACAAGACCGGCACCCTCACTTATGGGAAGCCGAGGGTGGTGGAGGTCGTCGGATGGGAGGGGTTGGATGAGCGAGAGGTCCTCTACTGGGCTGCCGTCGCGGAGAAACGTTCTGAACATCCCCTGGCCCGGGCTATCGAAAGAAAAGCGCAGGAGATGGGTCTCCCCATTCCCCACCCCGATACGTTCGAAAATTTCAGGGGGAAGGGGGTGAAGGCCAGTTTCGGTAAAAAGAGCCTCCTTGTGGGCAGTGCTCCGTTCTTGCAAGAGGAGAAGGTCAGCCTTCCTCCTCGAGCCGCCGAGATGATCGGTCAACGAGAATCGGAGGGGGCGACGGTCCTGCTGGTATCGCTCGATCACCGATTCATCGGCCTGATCGCCATCTCCGATACCCTGAGGGAGAACGTTAAGGAAACCATCGAGTGGATTCGCAGGGAAGGGATCTCCGAGATCTGGATGCTCACGGGGGACAGCCCCCGGGTAGCCGAACGGATCGGGAAGGAGCTGGGGATCGGATTCGAAGCAAACCTCCTGCCCGAGGAGAAGGTCGTGAAGGTGAAGGCGTGGAAGAAGAGGGGGAAAGGGGTGGCCATGGTCGGTGACGGGGTGAACGATGCGCCCGCTTTGGCGGCGGCGGACGTGGGCATCGCCATGGGGGCTGGGGGGACGGACGTGGCCATTGAAACGGCCGACATCGCCCTCATGACGGACGAACTGGAGAAGATCCCCACCGCGGTTCGCCTCTCCCGGAAGGCCCTCCGGGTGATCAAGGAGAATATCGCCTTTGCCCTCCTCTTCAATACCCTGCTGGTCTTCCTCTCGGCCCAGGGATGGGTGAGCATGATCCTTGGAGCGCTCTTTCACCAGGCCAGTTCCCTGGTGGTCATCCTGAATTCGATGAGGCTTCTCCGGAAACCTCGATGAGGGGCGAAACCTTTTTTGCATTTGACCCGGGCGACTCGTTTCTATTACAATGGGGGCAATTTCCCTCTGGAAAGGAGGTCCTCCCATGGAAGAGGGGAGATTTAGGGAAATCCTGCAATTTGCGATCGACAAGGAAGTGGAGGCCTTCCAGTTTTACACCCAGGCCAGCCAGCAGGCGAGATACTCCGGCGGGAAGGAGCTTTTTATGTCTCTGGCGAAGGAAGAGGAGGGGCACCGAAAGCTCTTGGAAAATTTGAATATGGAGAAGATCGCCCAGAAACGGATTGAGCAGGTCCCAGACCTTCACATCAGCGATTACATGGTGGAGGTGGCACTGACCCCGGACCTCTCCTATGCGGACATCCTTCGGATCGCCATGAAACGGGAAGAGAAGTCCCTCAAACTCTATACGGATATGAAGGAGTCCCACACGGATGAGGCATTGAAGAAGCTCTTTGAGTTTCTGGCAAGCGAGGAGGCCAAACATAAACTGAGGCTGGAGAAGATCTACGATGACGAGATCCTGAGGTAATCCCCGAGCATTTCCCCCCTCTACCCAAATAGATTCCGATCATTCATGCCCCAGGACAAAGGCAAACGAGATCAGGGGGGTTAGCGTCCTTGCGGGGGAGGCGGGGCAATCCCCCGAAATCACCCCACGGTCACTCAGCGGAGGGTCTTGGCCAGATGGCTTCGTCGCGGTGCTCCTGGTCTTAGAGATTGAGATTTGAGGAGGAGGGATGGGTTGGAGCTTGGCATTTGGGATTTGAAATTCCAACGACGCATGGGAGGATGGCATGGAGAAATATAAGTGTTCGGTCTGCGGTTATGTTTACGATCCCGCCAAAGGCGATGAGGACGGGGGCGTTCCTCCCAACACGCCTTTTGCTAAAGTCCCTGACTCCTGGGTCTGTCCGGTCTGTGGGGCTCCCAAAGATATGTTCGAGAAGATTTGAGAGCTCAGCGGCCGTAGAGCTTCATCAACTGCTGATAGTCCTGATGGGTGTCGCGGACCATCTCCAAGTCTTTCTCGTGGAGGGGACGAACCGGTTTGGCAGGGGCCCCGAGGGCCAAGGTTTTCGGGGGGATGACGGTCCCCGGGGTGACGACGGAGCCGGCCCCCACGATCGATTCCTCACCGATCTCCGATCCATTTAGAAGGATTGCCCCGATTCCGATGAGGGCCCCTCGTCTGATCGTGCACCCGTGGGCCACGACCCGGTGGCCCAGGACGACTTCGTCTTCGATGAGGAGGGGATAGAGCTTTTTGTCGATGTGAAGGACGCAGGCATCCTGGATATTCACCCTGGAACCGATCCGGATGAAGTTCATATCCGCCCGCACCACGCTGTAGAACCAGATGTTGCTTTCCGGCCCGATCTCCACCTCTCCGATGACCATCGCGCTTTCGGCGATGAAGGCCGTCGGGTCGATCTTCGGCCGTTTTCCGTTGAATTCCAGGATCATCTTCGCTTCCTTCCGGGGACCTCAAGGGGTCAAACGGGGCAGGTCATCCCTCGCGGGGCTTCGATGGAGGCCTCCTTCGTCTTGGCGATCTTTTTGAACAGGCGAGAGACTTCAGGGATCGGGACCTTCTCCGATGCCTCCCAAAAGAATCGGCGCTCTCTCTCCTCGAGGGAGAGGGCGACCTCGAGAAGGTGGCGGTCTTCGGAGCCCCCGAAGGCCTCCACCTCGATTTCGTAATCCTTCCTCTCCAGGCCGGCGACGGGTTCCAGGATCATCTCGGTCACGTTCTCCCTCCGGGTCTGCTCCATCAGGGAGAGATTCTTTCTCGCCTCGGCGAGGAGGGATTGGAGGGCTTCTCTGATGGAAGATGTTTTGGCCTTTTCCACCAGGACCTCATAGGTATCTCTCGAAGCCTGCACCATCTCCGCGGCAAACCCCAAGATGGCGCCGAAGGTGCTTAAGCTCATTTCTGTCCTCTCTGGGAAATCATGTCCATCTCTGAATGACCACCTTCGTATCGGTGAAGAACTGGATGATCTCGCGGCCATGGCCTTTGATGTCACCGAAGAAGGACCCCTTGGTCCCGCCGAAGGGGAAGAAGGCCATGGGGGCGGCGATGCCGAGGTTGATGCCCATCATGCTGGCCACCGCCCGGTACTTGAATTCTCTGGCCGTCTTTCCGTTCGTCGTATAGATACAGGCGGCATTGCCATATTCGCTCTGTTCGATCAATTTCAGGCCTTCGTCCAGGTCCCTCACCCGGATGAGGGAGACCACCGGTCCGAAGATCTCCTCTTTGGCAATGGTCATCTCGGGATGGACCTCGTCGAAGATCGTCGGGCCGACATAGAACCCGTTGGGATATCGCTCTACCTTGATGTCCCGGCCATCGAGGATCAACTTGGCCCCTTCCTGGATTCCCTTCTCAATGTATCCGAGGACCTTCTCCTTGTGTTTTTTCGAGATGACCGGTCCCATCTGGACCCCTTCTTCGAGGCCGTTTCCGACCCTGAGCGCCTTGGCGGCCGCTACAAATTTCTCTTTCAACTCCTGATAGACCTCTCCCACCGCGACCAGGACCGAGCCCGAGAGGCACCGTTCACCGGCGCACCCGAAGAAGGAGGTGAGGAGCGAGGGGATGTGCCTGTCCAGCTCCGCATCGGGCATCACCAGGATGAAGTTCTTCGCCCCGCCGAGGGACTGGACCCTCTTCCCCGTTTCCCCACAGACTTTATAGACGTAGCGCGCCGTCGAGCTTTGGCCCACGAAGGAGATGCCCTTGATGTCCGGATGGTAGAGCATCCCGTTGACCGCCTCCTTTGCCCCATGGACCAGGTTGATCACCCCTTCCGGAAAGCCACATTCGTCGATCAACTCGAAGATCCGGGTCTGGGTCATCGGGACCTGTTCGGAGGGTTTGACGATGTAGGTATTCCCGCAGACCACGGCATAGGGCAAAAACCACCAGGGCACCATGGCCGGGAAGTTGAAGGGAGCGATCACCCCGAAGACGCCCACGGGCTGGCGTTCGGCCGTGCAGTCGATCCCCTGGGCGACATCTTCGAGGTTGTAGCCGGTCATCAAGGTGGTGACGGCCGTGGCATGTTCGACGTTCTCGATCATCCGTCGCACTTCTCCTCTGGCCTCGTCAAGGGTCTTGCCCTCCTCGGTGACCAGGATGCGCGAGATATCCTCGAAGGCCTCCTCGAAGAGGTTTTTCAGTTTAAAGAAGTATCTCGCCCTCGTCAGGGGAGGGGTGCACCGCCATTCCCAATAAGCCTCCTTGGCCGCCTGGACCGCCCGGTCCACGTCCTCCGCCGTGGAAAAGGGGACCTCCCCGATCTTCTCACCCGTGGCCGGACACCAGATGTCGCCGTACTCCTTCACCTTGGGTTCCACCCATTCTCCGTTGATATAGTTTTTGACCCGTTTGGTGAGCACTCCCGTTTTCCTCCCGATCGAGCTTGATTTATTTCGAACCTTCATAATATACTTGGTCGAGACCGTTTTGTAAAGATCGCCTTCCTTCCCGATGGGCCTGTTTCCGAGATGGCGTATCCGACCGGATTCCGAAGATTCCTCCTCTTCCTCGTCCTTTCCTCCTTATTCGTCCTTTCTCAATTTTATCGGGTCTCCAATGCGGTGATCGCACCCAACCTGATCCAAGACCTGAGGCTCAACGCGGAGATGCTGGGCCTCCTCGGCGGCGCCTTCTTTTACGCCTTTACCCTCCTCCAGATTCCCATGGGGCCGATGTTAGACCGGATCGGACCACGATGGATCATGTCCGCCTCCTGTATGATCGGGGCTACCGGGGCCGTCCTGTTCTCTTTCGGAGAAGATTTTCCCACGGTTCTCGCCGGACGGATCCTGATCGGGGCCGGGATGGCCCCCATGCTGATGGGCGCCTTTAAGGCCTTTACGCTTCACTTTCCCCCGAACCAGTTCGCCACCCTGGTGGGGATGATCTCAGCGGTGGGCACCCTCGGAAATATCTTTGCCGCCTCGCCCCTGGCCTATTTCACCTCGGCCATTGGATGGAGGAAGACCTTCTTCTTGACGGGATTGGTAACGCTTCTTCTGGGGTTTCTGATCTTCTGGGCCCTGAGGACGAAAAACGGGGAAGGGGGGGCTCCGTCTGCCCCTGAGGAAACCGGGATGAGCGTTTGGCAATCGATACGCCTCATCCTTCGTTCCCTTGCCTTCTGGCAATTGGGGGTTTTAGCCTTTTTCCGATACGGGACGTTCGTCAGCCTCCAGGGGTTGTGGCTGGGACCTTATCTGATCTCCATCAAGGGGTTTTCACCGCTTGAGGCCGGCAACCTGATCATCCTGCTGGCCATCGGGATCATCGCCGGGAGTCCCATCGGCGGCCGTCTTTCGGATCGTTATCTCCGATCCCGCAAAGGGGTCGCCTTAACCGGGTTGAGCCTCTACTGCCTGAGCCTTCTCCCCCTCAGCGGATTTTGGAAGATCGACCATCCTATTCTGTTCGGTCTGATCCTCTTTTCGATCGGTTTTTTCCATGGCTTCGGAATGTTGATCTACGCCCATGCGAAAGATCTCTTTCCCATCACCATCTCGGGAACGGTGATGACCTATATCAACTTCTTCACCATGGCAGGGGCCGCCCTCTTCATGCCTTTCTTGGGAAGGGTGATCGAGGCCTTTCCCAAGACGGGGGACTCCTATCCTGCCGAGGCCTACCATCTCGCCTTTTTTATCTGCTTTTTAGGGATGACCTCCAGCGTTCTCTTCTACGCCTTCTCGAAGGGCCGAAGATAGTCCGGCCCCGACGCTCCCCCCTCTCTCCTTGATTTCACCCCCTTTCAATGCTAACCTTTAGAAAGAGGGGGCATGGGATGGTCTTGAAAATCTTTTTGGGGATGCTTGTCGGAGGGCTTGGGGGTTTTCTCCTCAGCTTCCTGACCCGTTCGATCGGAAGCGCCTGAACGCTTACCTGCAACCCCTACGTGAGCGTCGCGATCGGCGCTCTCATCGGGTTGTTCTGGGCCTTAGGTTAAGGCCCCGACCATCGGAGGGGACCATGAAAAAAGGAGGGAGGGGCAGGTTCGAATTAAGTCGCCGCGGGTTTTTACAGGTCTTCGGTCTCGGGGGCCTTGTATTTTTCTCGGGAGGGCCCGGCCTTTCCTTTGCCCAGGGTCCGATAGGGGAGAAAAAATACGTGGCCAGGGATTACAGCCGGCTCATCGGGATGGAGGGGTTCAGCGAACCCCTCCTCAGGAACCATTTCGCCCTTTATCAGGGTTATGTCACAAACACCAATCGTCTCCTGGAGATCCTGGCTCAGATGCTCCGAGACGGAAGGGCAGGGTCGCCCGAATATGCAGAGATGAAGAGGCGATTGGGTTGGGAATTCAATGGCATGAGGCTCCACGAATATTACTTCGAAAACCTGGGGGGCAAGGGAGGGCCCGACAGGACGGGAAAACTCTACAAGAGGATCGCCGACGAATTTGGAGGATATGACCTCTGGGAGAGGGATTTTAAGGCGACCGGGATGATGCGGGGGATTGGATGGGCGATCCTCTATCAAGACCCCCAGACCGGAAGGCTTTTCAACTTCTGGATCAACGAACACGAGGTCGGCCACCCCGCGGCCGCAAATCCCCTCTTGGTCCTCGACGTCTTCGAACATGCCTTCATGCTCGATTATGGATTGAGGCGAGGCGACTACATCGAGGCCTTCTTCAAGAACATCGACTGGAAGGCCGTGGAGGCCCGGTTGAAGTGACCCCCCTCCTCATCGGGTCAATTTGAGAGCGATGGTGGCCACATGCCTTCCTTGGAACCTCGCGGCGGCCAGCTCGTTCTCGCTCGGCATCCGTTCTCCCTGCCCGCCGGCGATGGTGGAGGCCCCGTACGGTGAGCCCCCCGTGATCTCATCGATCCGCAACTGCCCCTGAAAACTGTAAGGGAGTCCCACGACGACCATCCCGTGATGGAGGAGGGTGATGTGAAAACTGAGGAGGGTCGATTCCTGACCGCCGTGCTGGGTCGCAGAACTGGTAAAGACGCTTCCGACCTTCCCGATCAAGGCGCCCTTTGCCCAGAGCTGCCCCGTCGCATCGAGAAACTGGCGCATCTGGCCGCACATGTTTCCGAAACGGGTCGGTGTTCCGAAGAGGATGGCATCCGCGGAGGCCAGTTCGTCGACCTGGCAGATCGGGATGTGAGCGAAGGTCTTCTGGGCCTCGAGCGCGCCCATCTTCTTGAGCACCTCCTCCGGCAACGTCTCGGGGACCCTCCGCATTTCGACCACCGCTCCGGGGACCTCCCTGGCTCCCTCCGCAACGGCCTCGGCAAGGCGATGGACGTGACCATACAGGGAGTAGTAAACGACCAATACCTTCATCTTCTCTGCCTCCTTTCTATCGATCCCCCCATCCGAGACGATGGCTCAGGGGGAGAGGGCCGATGATTCTTTGACGAACCGGCCGATCGCATCGAAATATCGCTTCAACCCAACGATCAGGATGTCATTATGGGTTGCCCCTGGAATCATGAGGAGCTCCTTCTTCTCCGACCCGAGATGGCGGTAGAGGTCTTCGGCCTCCTCGAAGGGGACGAGGGTATCGTTCTGGCCGTGAAGAATGAGCGTGGGAAGCCTGATCTGTTCGATCATCCCCACACAGGCCCGATCGATCTCCTCGAGGGGGCTTAAGGGCGCCGGAATTCCGAGGTGGCGGATGATCCGGACCACGCTCGTAAAGCCGCTCTCGATCAGCATGCCCCGGAAAGAATCTTGATGGCGATAGGCCAGTTCGATGGCGGAGATGCTTCCGAGAGATCTTCCCATCACATAGAGGCCAGGATGGGCGTTTCTCTTCCGTAATTCTTCCCTGACGGCCTCGAGGATCTTGGGGGCATCAGAGACGAGGTCGGTCAGGGTAGGCGTGCCCGTGCTGGCCCCGTATCCCCGATAATCGGCCACGATCAGATTGGTCCCCTTCTGATGGTAGAAGAAGGCGGTCCCGTCGTAATCGCTTGCGACCTCACCGTTTCCATGAAAGAACAGGATCGATGGCCATTCCGGTCGGCCCAGGTAGAAGCGGCAGGCGACCGAGACCGAGGGGCCCACCGGGACCATGAGATCGAACCCGTTGGCCGGGCAGGGGGTCACCTCTTTTCGCGGGTAGAAGATGAAGGAAAGTAGGAGTGGATGGTCGAGCAGGGTGTAGTCCGGCATGGCCACTCTCTTTTTCGTCAAACAGGAGAGATCAAACCTTTCCCACCGGGATGATGTAAAGAGGGTCCTCCTCGATGCCGAGGATCTCCTTGACCCGTGCATCGTCAAAGGCGCCGATCATGACCGTGCCCATCCCCAGGCCGACCGCCTGGAGAGAAACATTCTGTCCCACATGGCCCACCTCCATGTGGACATAACGGATCCCCCTCTGACCGTAAGCACGGGTGGTTCGATGATAATCGGCGGCGATGACGAGGCTCACCGGAGCTCGCTCGATCATCCTCTGATCAAGGGAGGCCCGGCAGAGGGCTTTTCTAAGATCCTGATCTTTTATCTCCTCCAGGCTATGCTTCGGGACGGAGTAGTGATAGAGACCAGGCTTGAGCCCTTCTGCTTCTCCGGCCACCAGGTAAATCTCAAGGGGATAGGTCGCTCCTGCAGAGGGGGCGGTCCTGCGGTGGAGATTCTTTCCCATGGCAGACCAGAGGAGCTGCGCCACCTCCTGCAGCCGGAGACCCGCCTTTTGATAATCCCTCACCGATCTCCTCTGGTTGAGGACCTCCTCAATGGAGATCGACCCTCTGTCGAAAGGCTTCGGGAGCTTCACTTCTCGGCTCACGGCCACCCTCCTACATTTCCAACAATGTCCCTTGGAGACCCTTGACCACCTCGGCCATCTTGTCGAAATCGAGGGTCTCGATCCGATCCGTCTCCTGGTGGTAATGGGGGTTTCTGAAGAAGGAAGTATCGGTCACCATGATGGCCTTGAACCCATGGTGCCAGAACGAGGAATTGTCCGAAAGGTTGATCCCTCCGAAGAACTCGGGGCCGGTCAGGGACCTGACGTCCAGGGAGGCATGTCTCTTGATCCCCTTCCTGAAGAGGGAGACGTATTTGGCTGACCGAAAATTCCCGACCACCCCGATAAAATCGGCCCTTTCGGGGTAGAAGTGTCTCATAATCGGAAGGGGGTAGTTTTGAATTGGGTCTGGCCGGAAGTAACCGATCATCTCGAGCGAGACCATCACCTCGACGGGACGGCAGGCCTCTTTGAGGGTTTTAGCCAAGACCATGCTCCCCATGTTAGAGAATCCGAAACAGGGCGGCTCCTCATTGGCGAAGGCGACGAAGAGGAGGGTCTTTCGGCTCGGAAGGTCTCGGAGGAGCCTGGCCAGTTCAAGGAGGCCTGCCACGGCTGAGGCGTTGTCGTCTGCCCCCGGCGTGCCAGGAACCGTATCGTAATGGGCGCCGATGACCACCGTGGCCTCCTCCTTCCCCCTCTTTTCGGCGATCAGGTTGGAGACCGTCTTTCCATAACAGGGGTAGGTCTGGCGCTCGACCGGATAACCGTCAGCGAACAATGCCGATTCAATATAGTTGGCCGCCTCTTGGAGAGAATCTCCCTTCCAGAGATGGCGCTCGCCGATCGTGACGGCGAGCGATTCCACATGACGGTAGAGATGCTCCATCACCTTCTCTTTATGAAACGGAAAAGGCACCATCCTCCCAATTTTACTCCATTTGGGTCCTCTCTTCCACCCTTCCCGTCCAACCGGGTCTATTATCTCGGACCCTGGGGACGGGGCCTCTGGCCGAGGGTCGATCCAGGGCAGGGGCGAAGGCGACGACCGGAGGTCCTTAAAAGATTTCGCCTCCGAAGCCCTTCGCCCGCTTGAAATGGTCCCCATGTTTCATTATAATTCCTAACGGCTTATCAATTCCGTGTCAAAGGAGGTATGGGCTGATGAGAACGGTAAGGGTATGGGTCTGTCTCACTCTGGTGATCGCGTTAGGGTTGATAGGATCGGGGTGTGCCAAGCCACCGGAGGCAGAGCGGGAAGCGGCCAAGAAGGCCATGGAGGCGGCAGTTTCGGCGGGTGCTGAGAAATATGCCGGGCCGGATTTCGAGGCGGAGAAGAAAACCTGGGACACTGCAGAGTCCCAGATGAAGGAGAAGAAGTATAAAGAGGCCAAAGAAGGCTACGTTAATGCCAAGGCCGGTTTTGAAAAGGCGGCCTCGGCGGTCGCCGCGGGTAAGAAGGCGTTGACGGAGGAGGCCAATGCGCTCCTTGGCCAGCTCGAGTCGGCTTGGAAAGACTTGGAAGCCACTGCCAAAAAGCTGGAGAAGCAGCTGAAGGAGAAAAAGGAGGCCTGGGCCGGAGAGGTTAAAGCAATCCAGGAAGGGCTGGCAAAGGCAAAGGAGCTGATCCCTACCGATCCCGCAGGGGCGAAGGCCAAGCTGGAAGAGGTCAAGGGAGTGATCGAAAAGTGGGGCCAAACCTTCAAGGAGTTAACGGCCCCTGGGGCGAAACCGGCACCGGCTAAGAAATAAGACGATTTCTTAAAAGGATCGAAAGGGCTTTACGGGACGATCTTCGGGATCGTTTCGTAAAGCCCTTTTCTTTCCCGGGGGCTTTGGGGGTGTAAGCCGGGGGCAAAGGGCCCTATGGTGCGCTCCCCTTTCCTTCCAGGGCGGCCGCAATATGGCGGATCATCTGACGATGGACATCGAAGTAGATCTCGGGGGAGAGAAAGTAGTCGGGATGCTCTTCATAGAAAGAGGCGATCAGTCTCCTGGCCGCTGCATCAATATCCCGGGTAGCGCGATAGGCCTCCTCCATCTCGGCCCGTTTCCTCTTCGCCATCTCGATCGTCTGGGGGATGAAGGTCCGGGCCTCCTCCCCGAGGACATACCCGTAATGATCGGCGCCATATATTTCAACCGGAAGTTCCCTCAGACGTTCCAGACTCTCCTGATATCGGGTGAAGTTGGAGTTCCCTGAAACAACGATCGTCTCCCCGAAGGGAATTCCCCCTCCATCCGTCGGAAACAGTGCCTTGAAGGCCGGTACATAGGCCGCCAGGCAGCAGGAGGAGTGGCCAGGGGTTTCGAAGACGATGACCTCCAGGCCCCCCAGGTCGATACGATCCCCCTCTTGGAGGGGGCTTCCCGTGATGTCCTTTCTCCACTCCAGGTCGTATTCCGAGAGGAGAGAGTCCATGCCCATCCGCGTCGCCACCTCGCGGCTGAATTCGTTGATGGTGGCGATCGCCTTCTCCATGGAGAGGATCTCCCAGGCCCGTTGAGAGGCCAGGACCTCGATCTCGGGTGCCCTTCGTTTGAAGAAGGGGACGACCCCGATGTGATCGAAGTGGGAATGGAGGATCAGGACCTTTCCGATCCGTCTCTCCTCGATCCCGAAGGCTCTCATCTGGTGGAGGACTTCCGGGACGAGGTAGCTCATCCCTCCGCTGATGAGCAGAGAGCTCTCCTGCCCTTCGAGGAGGTAGATTCCGCTCTCCCTTCGGCCCAGATACCAGAGGCCGTCTCGAATTTTGCCTGGACGTCGGACCCTCATCCTTCCCTTCCTTTTCGGGAGGAATCGCAAGCCCCGGGGGGAGGATTCAAGGAGGATGGCAAAGACAAAAAAGCCCCGTGCCGTTTTAAGAAAGGCACAGGGCCCGCTGTCTTTGGGTCAGCCCGCAGGGTCATTTCGCCTTCTCTTTTTTCTCGGGCTTCTTCGCCCCTTTCCCTTGGGCCGCTTTCTTCTTCGGGGCCACCTTTCCGATCATCGCCTTGGCCTTTTCGACCGTCGATGGCTTCTTCTCTTCGGCCGGGGCGTAGGAGACGAGTTCGATGAGGGAGAGGGGGGCCCCATCGCCCTGCCGCCAGCCCAGCCGGTAGATCCGGGTATATCCTCCTTGGCGATCCCCCATTTTGGGGGCGATCTCGTCGAAGAGTTTTTTCACGATGGTTTCGTTTCGAAGTCGGGCGAAGGCCAACCTCCGGGCGTGGAGGGTGTTCTTCTTGGCCAGGGTGATGATCTTGTCGGCCAGGATGCGGAGCTCCTTGGCCTTGGCCAGCGTGGTCCGGATCCGCTCATGTTGAAGGAGCGAGACCAGCATGTTCCTGAACATCAACTCCCGATGTTTGGTGTGTCGGCTCAATTTCCTTCCTGCAACGCGGTGCCTCATGCTGAACTCCTATCTCAGGGGGCCTCGGCCTCGGTCCCCTCTTGTTCCTTCTTGGCTTTGTAAGGCCAGTTGTCGATCTTCATGCCGAGGGTGAGCCCCATCTTTGCCAAGACCTCCTTGATCTCGTTGAGGGATTTTCGGCCGAAGTTTTTGGTGGCCAGGATCTCCGCCTCGGTCTTCTGGACGAGATCGCCGATCAGCTTGATATTGGCATGTTTCAGACAGTTGGCCGCCCGGACGGAGAGCTCGAGCTCGTCCACGCTTCGGAAAAGGTTCTCATTCAGCGGCTCGGCCTCCTCCTGCGGTTCTGGAGCCAAAGATTCCTCCTCCTCTTCTTCCTCAAAGGAGATGAAGATGGAGAGCTGATCCTTCAGGATCTTGGCGGCATGGGCGACGGCCTCCTCGGGGGTGAGGCTTCCGTCTGTCCAGACCTCAAGGGTCAATTTGTCATAATCCGTGATCTGCCCCACCCTGGCATTGGTCACGGTATAGTTCACCTTTTTGATGGGCGAGAAGATGGCGTCCATCGGGATCGTTCCGATGGGCATGTTTTCGTCCCGGTTCCGTTCCGCAGGGACATAGCCCCTTCCCATCTTGACCGTCATCTCCATGTTGAGCTTGGCATCCCGGGAGAGGGTGGCGATCGGGTGATCGGGGTTGAGGATCTCGACCGCATCCCCGGTCTGGATGTCGCCCGCTTTCAAGACGCCGGGCCCCTCTGCTTTGACGCGAACCGTCTTGGGCCCTTCGGTGTGGAGTTTAAGCCTCACTTCTTTGAGGTTGAGGATGATTTCGGTGACGTCCTCCTTCACGCCGGGGATCGTGGAGAATTCGTGGAGGACGCCGTCTATCTTCACCGAGGTGATCGCCGCCCCTTGGAGGGAGGAGAGGAGGATCCGCCGGAGAGAATTTCCGATGGTGATGCCGAACCCTCGCTCGAAGGGTTCCGCCATGAACTTCCCATAGAAAGGGGTGAGGGTCTCTTTCTCCACTTCCAATCGCTTCGGTCGAATCAGGTCTTTCCAGCTTTTTTGAACCATATCGCCTCCCTTTTCCTAAAAAGGGGTGAGAAAGATTTATTTGGAGTAGAGCTCGACGATCAACTTCTCCTGGATGGGCAGGGTGATGTCCTCTCGGGAAGGAAGGGCCTTCACCGTCCCTCTCATCTGCTCTTTCTCTAATTCTAACCAAGAGGGCACTCCTCGCCGGGCCACGGCTTCCAGGGCCTCCTGGATGCGGGTCAGATGCTTGCTTTTTTCCCGCACGGAGATGACGTCCCCGGGCTTCAGGAGGTAGGAAGGGATATTGACCTTGGTCTGGTTGACGAGGAAGTGGTTGTGTCGGACCAGCTGGCGGGCCTCGTTCCTCGAACTGGCGAACCCGAGCCGGTAGACGGCATTGTCCAGGCGACGTTCGAGAAGCTGGAGCAGGATCTCTCCGGTGATCCCTTTGCGGCGATCGGCCTCCTTGAAGGTGTTTCGGAACTGTCTTTCCAAAAGACCATAGACCCTCTTCACCTTCTGTTTCTCTCTCAACTGGGCCCCGTAGTCGGTAGCCTTTTTTCGACTCTGCCCATGTTGGCCGGGCGCATAACCTCTTCGCTCAAAGGCACATTTTTCGGTATAACACCTCTCTCCCTTGAGAAAGAGTTTCAGGTTCTCCCTCCGACAGAGTCGACAAACCGAAGCGGTATATCTGGCCAAAGTCTCCTCCTCGATGAAATTCGTTTCTCCCCTTCTTAGACGCGCCTCCGTTTGGGCGGACGACATCCGTTATGGGGGATCGGTGTCACATCCTTGATCATATGGACCTTCAACCCCGTGGCCTGAAGCGAGCGGAGGGCCGATTCCCTGCCCGCCCCAGGACCTTTCACATAAACGTCGATGGTCCGGACGCCATGCTCCATGGCCTTTTTGGCGGCATCTTCTGCGGCCATCTGGGCAGCGAAGGGAGTGCTCTTGCGGGACCCTTTGAATCCCTGGGTCCCCGCGCTCGACCAGCAGATGACCCGCCCCTCGTGGTCCGTGATGGTGATGATGGTATTGTTGAAGGTGGCCTGGATGTGGGCGATGGCCGACTGGATATTCTTCTTTACCTTCTTCTTTTTGCTCCCTGGAGCAGTGGCCATATCTCCTCCTCGTGGCGTTCAGGGCTACTCCTTCTCTTTCTTCTTTCCGATGATGGCCCGGCGCGGGCCTTTCCGGGTCCGGGCATTGGTATGAGTCCTCTGGCCCCGCACCGGAAGGGATCGGCGATGGCGGAGCCCCCGATAGGACCCGATGTCCATCAAACGCTTGATGTTGGTCGCCACCTCTCTCCTGAGGTCTCCCTCCACCTTGTATTCCTGATCGATGATCTCCCGGATCCGAACGACCTCGGCTTCGGTCAACTGATGGACCTTCGTATCCTTGTTCACCTTGGCCTTTTCAAGGATCTTGTTGGCCGAGGGCCTTCCGATCCCATAGATGTAGGTGAGGGCGATCTCCACCCGCTTGTCCTTGGGAAGATCGACACCCGCAATTCGTGCCATGATATGCTCCTTCGTCGCCGTTTGGGGTTGAAAGATTGCTCCGGCCCCCGTGCCCTATGTCCGGGCAAAGGCCCGAGAGGCCCCCAACCCCTATCGTCTTTTAGCCCTGTCTCTGTTTGTGCTTCGGATTCTCGCAGATGACCCGGACCACCCGTTTTCGCCGGACGATTTTACATTTGTCGCAGATCTTTTTGACTGAGGCTCTCACTTTCACGTTCTATTTCTCCCGGTAGATGATCCTTCCCCGGGTGAGGTCATAGGGAGACAGTTCGACCGTCACTTTATCTCCGGGGAGGATCTTGATAAAGTGCATTCTCATCTTTCCAGAGATATGGGCGAGCACCTTGTGCCCGTTTTCCAGCTCCACCCGGAACATGGCGTTGGGAAGCGTCTCGAGAACCTTTCCTTCAACCTGAATGGCCTCTTCTTTCGGCATCGATGGCTTCTCCCTTTCGCCTTTCATCCAGGCGTGGCCTGGAGGAGACGAAGGATCTGTTGGAAAATGTGCTCTGCCTCGCCCTGCCCTTGGATCGACCGGAGGAGGTTTCGGTCTCGATAATACTGGATGAGGGGAGCGGTCTGCCGCTCATAGGTCTCGAGTCGGGTTCGAATCGCCTCCTCCCGATCATCCTCCCTCTGATAGAGGGCACCGCCGCATCGGTCGCAGAGATTGTCCTTCTTCGGGGGATGGAAGAGGACATGAAACATCGCCCCGCACTCCCTGCAGGTTCGCCTCCCGGTCAATCGCCTCACCAACTCATCCGTTTCGACCTCGATGTTGAGGACATGGTCGATCCTCTTTCCGAGCTTGGCCAGGAGGGACTGGAGGGCCTCCGCCTGGGGGAGGGTCCTCGGGAAACCGTCGAGGATGAAACCGGCCTGGCAGTCGTCGGCCTTAAGCCGCTCCTCGATGATGCCGATGACCACCTCATCCGGGACGAGCTCCCCCCGATCCATGAACTGCTTGGCCCGAATCCCTAAAGGGGAGGCCTCCCTCACCGCGGCCCGGAGGATGTCGCCGGTGGAGATCTGGGGGATGTGAAAATGGCCGACGATCCTCTGGGCCTGCGTCCCTTTCCCAGCCCCAGGGGGGCCTAACAGAATGAGATTCATCGAAATACCCTCATCGCCCGTCCCATCCGAATGAAAGGAACCTAACGTCTCCCCTTGAGCTTCCCTTTTTTCATCAGGCCTTCGTAGTGTCGGGTCAACAGATGGGCCTCGATCTGCTGAACCGTATCGAGGGCCACCCCCACCACGATGAGGAGCGCGGTCCCTCCAAAGTAGAAGGGGACATTGAACCGACTGACCAGAATGGTCGGGAGAACACAGACCGCTGCCACATAGAGGGCCCCCCCCAAGGTGATCCGGGTCAGGACCTTATCGATATATTCCGCCGTTTTTTGGCCGGGGCGGATGCCAGGGATATACCCTCCGAACTTCTTCATGTTTTCAGCGACATCCGCCGGGTTGAAGGTGACGGCCGTGTAGAAGAAACAGAAGAAGATGATGAATCCGACATAGAGGAGGTTATAAAGGAGCGCGTTTGGAGAAAGACTGTGGAGGATGGCCTGGATCCAAGAATGGGATTCCACCCAGGGCTTGGGCAGGAAATTGGCGATCGTGAGAGGAAACATCAGGATCGAGGAGGCGAAGATCGCAGGGATGACCCCAGCGGTATTCAATTTGAGGGGGAGATGGGTGCTTTGCCCGCCGTAGACCCTCCTCCCTACGATCCGTTTGGCATACTGGACCGGAAGCCTCCTCTGACTCGTCTCGACGAAGATGATGGCGGCGATGACGGCGACCATCAGGACGATCAGAAAGAGGATGGTGACGAGGCCGAGCTGTCCCACCCGGAACAGTTCATAGGTGGTGGCGATCGCGTTGGGGAGCCTGGCGACGATCCCGGCAAAGATGATGAGGGAGATTCCGTTCCCGATGCCCCGTTCGGTGATCTGCTCCCCGAGCCACATGAGGAACGCCGTTCCCGCGGTCAGGGTGATGACGGTCAGGAGACGGAAGGACCACCCGGGGTTGAGGACGACCATCTCGCCCGCCGCGCCCGTCATGTTCTCGAGGCCGACGGCGATGCCGAATCCTTGGATCATGCTGAGGAGGACGGTTCCGTAGCGGGTGTATTGGACGATCTTCCTCCTCCCCAACTCCCCCTCTTTCTGGAGCTGGGCGAGGTAGGGGATGACCACGGTGAGCAGCTGGAGGATGATCGAGGCGCTGATATAGGGCATGATGCCCAAGGCGAAGACGGAGAGCCGCTCCAAGGCCCCTCCCGAGAACATGTCGATGAGGCTGAAGAGGGTCCCCCTCGCATGGGCGAAGAAAGAGGCGAGGGCATCGCCGTTGATCCCAGGCGTCGGGATGTGAACCCCGATGCGATAGATGGCCAGAAAGAGGAAGGTCATCAGAATCCTTCGCTTCAACTCCGGGATCTTGAAAATGGTCTGAGCCCCCGAGATCATGACCTGATGACCTCCACCTTTCCGGAGGCCTGCTCCACTTTTTTGACCGCGGCCAGGCTTGCCCGGTGGACCCGGATCGTCATCGGATGTTCAAGGTCCCCGTCGGAGAGGAGTTTGATCGTCTCCCCTTTTCGACAGAGACCGGCGGCGACCAAGCGTTCCGGGTCAACGATCGCATCTTTTTCGAAGCGGTTGAGGTCCCGGAGATGGATGATGGAGACCTTCTCCTTGAAGGGGTTCCGGAACCCCCGCTTGGGCAGCCGCCTCTGAAGCGGCATCTGGCCACCCTCAAATCCGGCCTTGGGACCTCCGCCGGACCGAGCCCGCTGGCCTTTATGGCCCTTGCAGGCGGTCTTGCCGTGGCCAGACCCGGGCCCCCTTCCCACCCGTTTCCTCTTCTTCCTCGATCCCTCCGCGGGTTTCAGTTCAGAAAGTCTCATCGCCTATGCCTCTTCTCCTTGGTCGATCAATTCGACGAGATGGGGAACCTGCTGGATCATGCCCCGTATGGTCGGATGATCCGGAAGGAGTCGGACCTGGTTCAGTCGTTTGAATCCGAGGGCCTTGATGATCCTCTTCTGCGGTTCCGGTCGGCCGATGACGCTCCGTTTCCATCTCACCCGAATCCTTCTCTCTCCCTCGGTTTGCGCCGTCATGATCCCTGACCTCTCAGCTTGGATTCTCCTTGGAGGCCTTCCTCATCTGAAGAACCTCCTCCGGGTATTTCAACTGGCTGATGGCCGCCATCGTGGCCTTCACCAAATTGTAGGGGTTGTTGGACCCAAGGGATTTGGTCAGAATGTTTTCGATGCCGGCCGACTCCGCAATGGCCCTCACCGCGGCGCCTGCGATCACCCCCGTTCCCTCCGATGCGGGCTTCAAGAGGACCTTGGAGGCTCCAAATTTGCCCATGACCTCATACGGGATGGTCTTGTTGACCAGGGGGACTTTGATCAAGCTCCGCTTCGCATGTTCCACCGCCTTCCGGATGGCCTCCGGGACCTCGTTCGCCTTTCCCATGCCACTTCCCACATGGCCTTGGCCATCGCCCACGACGACCAGGGCGCTGAAACTGAACCGCCTGCCGCCTTTGACCACTTTGGCCACCCGGCGAATGTCCACGACCCGGTCTGTCAACTCCAACGTGCTTGGATCAATCTTTGGCAATGTCGCTCCCTCCCGAGAAGGATTTCCGAGGGACGGGCCCGGAGTTGCGGAATGTCCTTAAGAGGATCCTCTTCCAATCCCTTTTGGACGATGGGGCTGTTCCGCAAGGGCCCTCCCGGTCAAAAGATGAGCCCTCCTGCCCTTGCGGCTTCGGCCAGGGCCTTCACCCTTCCGTGGTAGAGATATCCGTTTCGGTCAAAGACGACCTTCTGTATCCCCTTCTCCAGACATTTCTTGGCGATGAGCTCCCCGACCTTCTTGGCGGCTTCCACGTTTCCCGTCGCCCGAAGGGTTCCCCGGAGCTCCGGACTGAGGGTGGAGGCACTGGCCACGGTCCGGCCCGTGGTATCGACGATGGCCTGGGCATAGATATGCTTCAGGCTCCTGAAGACATTGAGGCGAGGCCGTTCGGCCGTCCCTCGTATCCGGCTTCTGACCCTCCTCTTTCGCTTCCTCCTTGCCAAGATCTTCTTCGGTACCATATCGTTCCGACTTCCTTCTCTTTAGGCTTTCGTCTTGCCGACTTTCTTGCGAATCTTTTCCCCGAGATAGCGAATCCCCTTTCCCTTGTAGGGTTCGGGAGGCTTGATCGCCCGAATTTTGGCAGCGGTATTCCCGACCAGCTCTTTATCCACCCCCCTTACGGTGATCAGGGTCTGTTTCTCCACCTCCATTTTGATCCCTTCCGGAATGGGAAAGAGGACCGGGTGGGAAAACCCGAGGGAGAGCTTGAGGGTGTTGCCTTGGACATCAGCCCGATAGCCCACGCCGACGATCTCCAGTCTCTTTTCAAAACCCTGGGTCACGCCCGTCACCATGTTGGCGATCAGGCTGCGGGTGAGGCCGTGGAGGGCCTTGAGGGTCCTTTCCTCCCGTTCCTTCTGAACCAAGATCTTCCCGCCATCCACCGAGACCAGGATCCCGCGGGGGATGGGAAGGGAGAGCGTCCCTTTGGGCCCCGAGACCTCGATCTTCGATGGGTCATGGGAGACCTTCACATCCTTCGGCAGGGGGATGGGCATTCTTCCGATACGAGACATAGCCACTCCTCACATCCGAATATCGTCGCCTCAGAGGCGGATCCGAAACAGGCCTTCCGAGGAGGGCCAGGCCGCAAGGGACCCCGGCTTCGGATTTTCCTCCTCCGGGCTCCGAATTTCGAGATCACCAGACATAACACAACACCTCACCGCCCACATGGAATTTTCTCGCCCCCTTGTCGGTCAGCACGCCCTTGGAGGTGGAGAGGATGGAGATCCCCAGGCCGCTCATCGGGGAGGGGATTCGATCGGTTCCCACATAGACCCTCCGGCCAGGCTTGCTGATGCGGCGGATGTGGATCAATCCCTTTCGGTTTGCATCGTACTTGAGGACGATGCGGATCACCGGGTGATCCTTTTCCCCTTTCAACACCTTGAAGTGGGTGATGAAGCCCTCCTCCTTCAGGATCTTGGCGATCTCGTGTTTCAACTTGGAGTAGGGGATATCGACGCTTTCGAATCGGGCCTTGGAGGCATTTCGGATGAGCGTGAACATATCGGCCAATGGATCGGTCATCGACATAGAGGACTCCGTTCAGGTTACCAGCTCGCCTTGATCACTCCCGGGATCTCTCCGCGGGAGGCATGTTTTCTGAAACAGAGGCGACACATGCTGAATTTTCGCAGAAACGCCCGAGCCCTTCCGCAGAGAGGGCAACGGTTGTATTGGCGGACCTTGAATTTCTGCTTTCGCTTGGCTTTATTCATCAGGGCTAATCTGGCCAATGGTCTTTCCCCCGTTCGAAGATCGGTGGAGGGCGGGGTCCCTCAAGGCCCGACCCTCCATCGGATTAATTCCTGAAGGGCATCCCGAGCAGCCTCAAGAGCTCTTTCCCCTCCTCGTCGGTCTTGGCGGTGGTGTTGATGACGATGTTCATCCCCTTGACCTTGTCAATCTTGTCGTAATGGATCTCCGGAAAGATGAGCTGCTCCTTGACGCCCAAGGCGAAGTTCCCCCGTCCATCGAAGGATTTCGAGGAGACCCCTTTAAAGTCCCTCACCCTCGGAAGGGCCACGTTGACGAGGCGATTGAAGAATTCATACATCCGGTCCTTCCGGAGGGTGACCCTGACCCCGATGGGCATCCCAGCCCTCAGCTTGAACTGGGCAATCGACTTTTTGGCCTTGGTGATCACCGCCTTCTGCCCAGTGATGAGGGTCAGCTCCTGAACGGCGGAGTCCAGGATCTTGATGTTCTGGATGGCTTCCCCCAATCCCATGTTGATCACGATTTTGTCCAGCCGAGGGACCTCCATCCGGTTCCGGTATTGGAAACGCTTCATCAGGGCCGGGACGACCTGTTCCTGATAGATCTCTTTCAATTTGGGCATCGCATCTCCCTATTTGTCAAAGATTTCACCGCATTTTTTACAGTACCGGACCTTCTTCCCCCCCTCGATGAAACGATGGCCAATCCGCACTGGCTTGTTACACTTTTCGCAGAGAAGCATCACATTCGAGAGGTGGAGGGGGGCCTCCTTTTCGAGGATCCCGCCTCGTTTCTGTTGTCCGTGGGGACGGGTATGGCGTTTGATGAAGTTGATCTTTTCGACGACCACCCTCCCTTTTTCCGGCAAGACCCTCAACACCCGTCCGCTCTTCCCTTTCTCCCGACCGTGGATGACCATGACCAGGTCATTCTTTTTGATATAGCTTCTCGAAGCGACCATGCCCTGTTCCTTTCCACCCTTCAGAGAACCTCTGGGGCGAGCGAGATGATCTTCATGAAACGTTTCGCCCTCAACTCCCTGGCCACCGGCCCAAAGATTCGGGTCCCGATCGGCTCCCCCTGAGGGTTGATCAAAACCGCCGAGTTGTCGTCAAATTTGATGTAGGAGCCATCGGGACGTTTGACCTCCTTTTTGGTCCGGACGATCACGGCCCTGGCCACATCCCCCTTCTTGATCTTGGAGTTGGGCAGAGCATCCTTGACCGAAACGATGATGACATCTCCCAGGGTGGCATATTTCCTTTTGGTTCCCCCGAGGACTTTGATGCACCCCAGGCGTTTGGCTCCCGAATTGTCCGCCACATCAAGAATCGTTCGCATCTGGATCATGGTGAACCCCTCGATGGAAAGGGAGGGCTGGAGGCCATCCCTTTCGACATCCCCCTTTCGGCCTCCGACGAAGATCAGGTGGCCCGTTCGAGAATCTCCTTGACCCGCCACCGCTTTTCGCGGCTGAGGGGACGGGTCTCGATCAACAGAACCCGATCGCCGACCTTGCATTCGTTCTTCTCGTCGTGGGCCTTGACCTTCTTTCTCTTTCGGACATACTTTTTATAAACAGGATGGAGGACGAGACGGTTGACCATGACGACGACCGTCTTGTCCATTTTGTCGCTGGAGACGACGCCCGTTAACGTTTTTCTCTTTCCTCGCTCTGCCATGGGCCTCACTTTCCTTGGTTAAGGGCCTTCTCCCTTAAGATCGTCTTGATCCTGGCGATGTCCTTTTTCACCTGGGGGATCCGCATCGTATTTTCCAGCTGCCCGGTGGCGTGCTGGAATCTCAGGTTGAAGAGTTCCTCTTGAAGCTCCCTCTCCTTCTGGATCAGCTCCCCTTCGCTCAACAACCGGAGATCTTTGGCCTTCATGGACGGCTCCCCCTTGTGACGAACCTTGTGGAGATGGGCAATTTATGGGAGGCCAGCAGAAAGGCCTCCTTTGCCCTTTCCTCAGGCACCCCTTCCATCTCATAGAGGATCCTTCCAGGCCGGATGACGGCCACCCAGTCTTCAGGGGGGCCTTTTCCCTTTCCCATGCGGGTCTCGGCGGGTTTCTTGGTGATGGGTTTGTCCGGAAAGATCCGGATCCAGATCCGGCCGGTCCTCTTGATGAATCGGGTCATGGCGATCCGGGCGGCCTCGATCTGGCGTGAGGTCAACCATCCGCATTCCATCGCCTGGAGGCCGAATTCGCCGAAATGAAGTTTGTTTCCCCTGGAGGCGACCCCTTTCATCCTCCCCTTCTGCATCTTCCGGTATTTCGTTCGCTTCGGCATCAACATAGGTCATTTCCCCTTAATCCGGAGGTCCGGAAACATCGTCCCGAGGAGGGGTTAGAGGGGCCTCTCCTCTCCCTCTCTCTGAACATAGGTCTCTCCGTGAAAGATCCAGACCTTGACCCCGATGACCCCGTAGGTGGTCTTCGCCTCGGCCAGGCCGAAATCGATATCCGCCCGCAGCGTGTGGAGGGGGACCCGACCTTCGAGGTAACGCTCATGGCGGGCCATTTCCGCCCCACCGAGCCTTCCCGAGACGGCGATTTTGATCCCCTTGGCCCCGAGCTTCATGGCGGAGGAGACCGCCTTTTTCATCGCCCTCCTAAACCCCACCCGCCGCTCCAGCTGAAGGGCGACATTCTCGGCCACCAGCTGGGCATTCGTCTCCGCCCGTTTCACCTCCTGGATATTGACGATGACCTCCTTCTGGGTCATCTTCTGCAATTCTTTTTTGAGGTTTTCGACCTCCGCCCCTTTTTTTCCAATGATGATCCCCGGACGGGCCGTCCAGATCGTCACCTTCATCTTCTTGGCCTTGCTGGCCGCCCGTTCGATCTCGATCTTGGAGACCCCGGCGTGATAGAGTTTTTTCTTCAGATAATTGCGGACCTGAATATCCTCGATGAGAAGCTGGGGATAGTCCCTCCCAGCGAACCATCGGGAATCCCAGGTCTTGATGAACCCCAGTCGAAACCCTATCGGATGGACTTTCTGACCCAATGCTTGGCCTCCTTTCACGGGATCCTCTTCCCCTTCAGGGGGGACCCCTCCTCGATCCCTTCTCTTCAGGGCTTCATTTCTCGTCGAGGACGATGGTGATGTGGCTCGTCCGCTTTCGAATGAGCGTGGCCCGGCCGAGGGCCCGGGGCAGATATCGCTTCCAGGTCACTCCCTGATCCACGGTGATCCGTTTGACGAAGAGACGGTCGATGTCGATGTTCTTCTTTTGCGTGGCGTTGGCGATGGCCGATTTGAGCAATTTCAGGACGATTTTCGCCGCCATTTTCTTGGTAAAAGAGAGGATCTGGACCGCCTCTTCGGTGCCCTTTCCTCGAATCAGATCGGCCACCAATCTGGCCTTTCGCGGGGCGACCCGCACAAATCTCAATCTGGCTCGAACTTCCATCTTGTCCCACCTTTAATCCCAATCCGAAGGGGTTGGGGTTAGGCCGTCTTCCCTTTCACCTTCGTCTTCCGATCTCCCGAGTGGCCATGGAAGGTCCGGGTGGGCGAGAATTCTCCCAGTTTATGTCCCACCATCTCTTCGGTGACGAAGACCGGGATGAATTTCCTCCCGTTGTGGACGGCAAAGGTCAAGCCGACCATTTCCGGGATGATGGTAGACCGCCTTGACCAGGTTTTGATGACCTTTCCTTCTTTGGAACGTCGGGCCTCTTCGATCTTCTTCCTCAGGTGACCATCCACAAAGGGCCCCTTTTTGATCGACCGAGCCATCAATCTCTCCTCTTCAGAATATACTTATCCGTCCGTTTGTTCTTGCGCGTCTTCTTCTCGAGGACTCCCCAAGGGGTGCAGGGATGTCGACCGCCGGAGCTCTTCCCTTCTCCGCCGCCGAGGGGATGGTCGATCGGGTTCATGGCCACGCCACGGGTCACCGGCCGCCAGCCCCGCCATCGCGCCCGGCCGGCCTTTCCCCACGAGATATTCTCATGCTCGAAGTTGCTCACCTGGCCGATCGTGGCATAGCAGTCCTGGTGAATCAACCGAACCTCGCCCGAGGGGAGCTTGACATGGGCATATTTGCCCTCTTTGGCCATCAGCTGGCCGCTCGTCCCCGCGCTTCGGATGATCTGGCCCCCCTTCCCGATCTTCAGCTCCACATTGTGGATCAGCGTCCCCGTGGGGATGTTTCGAAGGGGAAGGGCGTTGCCGGGTTTGATATCGGCATTGGGGCTGGCGATGACCTGATCGCCCACCTTCAACTGATCGGGCGCGAGGATATATCGCTTCTCCCCGTCCGCATAGTGGAGCAGGGCGATCCGGGCGGAGCGATTGGGATCGTACTCGACGGAGACCACTTTTGCGGGGATGTCCCGTTTGTCCCGTTTGAAATCGATGATCCGGTACATCCTCTTGTGACCGCCGCCCCGGTGCCAGGCCGTGATCCTCCCGTAACAGTTCCTCCCCCCGGTCTTCCTCAGGGGTCGGAGGAGGCTCTTCTCGGGCGTGGTGGTGGTGATCTCCTCAAAGGTGGAGACGGTTTGAAACCGCCTTCCCGGAGAGGTGGGTCTGTATTTTTTAATGCCCATCGTTGCACTCCCTGTTCACGGACCCCGATCTCACGATCAGGCTCCTTCGAAGAATTCGATCCGATCGCCCTCCCTCAGGGTGACGATGGCCTTCTTCCAGTCTGGCCTCTTCCCGTATTTCCTTCCCAGCCGTTTCACTTTGCCCAGGACGTTGAGGGTACGGACTTTGTCCACCTTCACTTTGAAGAGGTGTTCCACGGCCTCCTTGATCTCGATCTTGTTCGCATGCCGATCGACCTCAAAGGCATATTGTCGAGCCTCCTCCTTTTGGAAGGTGCTCTTCTCCGTGATCAACGGCCTGAGGATGATCTTTTGAGGTTCTTTCATGATGCAAACACCCCTTCTATCTTTTCGAGGGCCGGGGCCAATAAGATCAGGTGATCGTGCCTCAACAGGTCGTAGACGTTGAGGTTCTCCCAACGGATGACCTCGACCTTAGGGATATTTCGAGCCGATCGCTCCAAGAAGACGTGGGGCCCGTCCGTGACGATCAGGGCGTCGTTGACCTGAAACCTTCGAAGCATCTCGGCGACCACCCGGGTCTTGAACGTCTTCGAGGGGAATTCCTCGAGGAGGATCAATTTCCCTTCCTGCCGTTTCAAGCTCAGGGCGGAGAGGAGCGCGGCACGTCTCATCTTTTTGGGAAGGGAGAGGGTGTAATCCCTCGGCATGGGCCCGAAGATGGTCCCTCCTCCCCTCCAGAGCGGTGAGCGACGGCTCCCTGCGCGAGCCCTGCCCGTCCCCTTCTGTCGATAGGGTTTGGCCCCTCCTCCCCGAACGAGGGCTTTGTTTTTGGTGGCCGCGGTCCCCTTCCGCTTGGCCGCCAACAGAGCCCGGACCGAATCGTGCAGGAGGGTGGGGTGGATTTTGGCCCCGAAGATTCGATCGTCGAGCTCGACTTCCCTGAGCTTCTGCTGGTTGATGTCATAGACGGCGCATGTGCTCATGTCATCCCCTTCATCACGTGGAGGCCTCGGCCGCCTTCTTCTCCTTCGCCTTGGTGGCCGTTCGGATGAGAAGCCATCCATTGCGGCATCCTGGAACGCTTCCCTTGAGGAGGAGGAGATTCCGTTCCTCCCTCACCTCCAGGATGGTGAGGTTCTGTAGGGTCACCCGGGCATGGCCGTAGTGGCCGGGCATCTTCTTCCCTTTGAAGACATGGTGGGGGTAGGTATTGGCCCCGACCGATCCGCCGTGGCGAAAGTATTCATGCGTGCCGTGGGAGCCCGGTGCCCCGTGAAACCCATGCCGTTTCATGACGCCCGCAAACCCTCTCCCTTTGCTGAGGCCGGTCACATCGACGAGGTCGCCCGGTTTGAAGAGGGAACCGACGTTGATCTCCTGGCCGAGCTCATAACCCTCGGTGCTCTCCACGCGGAATTCCCTCAGGTAGGTGAACGGAGGCGTCCCGGCCCTCTTAAAATGTCCGGCCAAAGGTCGGTTGACTCGTCTCTCCTTCTTCGGAAGAAAGCCGAGCTGGAGGGCCTCGTAACCGTCCTTTTCTTTGACCTTCTTCTGGGTGACCCAGCAGGGCCCGGCCTCCACGACGGTGACCGGAACGACCGACCCGTCTTCCTGAAAGATCTGGGTCATCCCTAACTTTCGACCGATGATCCCGAGCGTCCGTTTCATGGTCGTTCCCTTCCTTAAAGTTTGATCTCCACGTCGATCCCCGCGGGGAGATCGAGCTTCATCAGGGCGTCGACGGTCTGCTGGGTGGGTTCGATGATATCGAGCAATCGTTTATGAGTCCGGATCTCAAACTGCTCCCTCGACTTTTTGTCCACGTGAGGGGATCGCAGGACGGTGTATCGGCTGATCTTGGTCGGCAAAGGGATCGGGCCCGCCACGCTGGCCCCCGTCCGTTTGACCGTGTCGACGATCTCCGCGGTCGACTTGTCGAGCAGCTTATGGTCGTAGGATTTAAGGCTGACCCTGATCTTCTGAGCTGTCATTCCCTTTCCCTCTCCTCTCAACCTGTCAACAGGCGGACCGGTGCTCCTATTCGAGGATATCGCTGATGACGCCGGCGCCGACGGTTCGTCCGCCCTCCCGGATGGCAAACCGCAACTCCTTCTCCATCGCAATGGGCGTGATCAACTCCACCGTCAACTGCACATTGTCCCCCGGCATCACCATCTCCACCCCCTCCGGCAACGTCGCCACCCCCGTCACATCCGTCGTCCGAAAATAAAACTGAGGCCGATACCCACTAAAAAACGGCGTATGACGCCCCCCCTCCTCCTTCGTCAAAATGTACGTC
>JAOAHX010000012.1 GCA_026415035.1 Thermodesulfobacteriota bacterium
GCCATCGATATTAAAACCAGGCTGAGGTTCTTAAGTTATTCCTATGAGAAGAGCTTTTCCAATGGGTTAGCCTTTATGCTAACGATCCTTTATTTCCTCAGAATGATGGGCATCGACCATTGCCTTACTTTCCAGACAGACAATGGGGAGGAGTTTGGAGGCAAATCGGTGGATAAACTACACTACCTAAATCGGCAGATCTTTTCTCCCCTCAGGGCCAAACTGATCCATATCCCAAAGGGAAAGAAGGAATGGAATGCCTTTGTAGAAAGATCTCATCAGACCGACGATAACGAATTCTACATCCCTCAATTAGACCTCTGTCAGGACGTAAATGAATTCTTCTGGAGAGCCCTGAGGTGGCAATGGGTGTATAATACAAAGAGAATCCATTCCACGATCCAAATGACCCCCATGGAAAAACTTCTCTCCTATAGAAAGGTCCCCAAATATGGAGCCATCTTCCCGATCACAAATCTGGATATCCTCGGAGGAAATTTGGATATCTTCTTCCTTAAAAATATTCAACCCGCTGGCGCCGATGTCTTAACCTATGACCTTTTCTCGAGGTTTTCTCGCTCCGGTGAGGCAAGAAGGGTCAAAGGCCACCCTCGACTCTTTTGACAGGGGGGAGATTTCTTGTTAAAAATAACATTGAGGATACCTTCGAGGTCTGGCATGCCCGCCTATTCTCACTCCCAGCTCTCCACTTACGAAACTTGCCCCCATCAATATCGTCTCCATTATATCGACAAGATCAGGGTGGATACCGAAGGAATCGAGGCCTTCATGGGATCGAGGGTCCACGATGCCCTTGAGAAGCTCTATCGGGACCTGAAGATGACCAAACTCAACAGCCTCGAGGAGATCCTCTCCTTTTACCACCAGAGCTGGGAGAAGAACTGGAGCCAGACCGTCCAGATCGTCCGAAAGGAGTACGGCCCAGAGGATTACCGGCGTCTGGGAGAGAAATGCCTCAGAGATTATTACCATCGTTATTACCCCTTCGACCAGGGGAGGACGATCGGGCTGGAAGAGACGATCTATTTCCCTCTCGAAGAGGAGAGGGGGTACTGGATCCGCGGGGTGATCGACCGTCTCACCCTGGTAGACCAATCCATCATCGAGATTCACGACTACAAGACGTCGGGAAGACTCCCCACCCAGACGGAGATCGAGACGGATCGGCAGCTGGCCTTTTATCAGATGGGGGTGAACGGCAGATGGAAAGACATCAAGGAGATCCGGCTGATCTGGCACTACCTCGTCTTTGACGTGGAGATCCAGTCCAAAAGAAGCGAAGAAGAGCTCCAGCAGCTCCGTCAGGAGACGATCGAACTGATCCGGAGGATCGAATCGGATCGGGAGTTCGCCCCCAGAGAGGGGCCCCTCTGTGACTGGTGCGATTACCAAGGGCTCTGCCCCAAGCGAAGACATCTGGTGATCACAGAGAACCTCCCTCCCAACGAGTATCTCGAAGAGGAAGGGGTCAACCTGGTGAACCGGTATGTGGCGTTGAAGGAGAAACGGGGGGCCCTTTTAGGGGAGATCGATGCCGAACTGGCGAAGATCGAGGAAGCGCTTTTGGCCTATGCGGACAGGGAATCGATCGAGGCCATCTATGGAAGCGACCATGTGGCCAAAATCAAGGTGGAGGTCAAGGAAAAATATCCCCTGAAAGGAGACCCCGCCCGGAAGGCCCTGGACGAGATCATCAAGAGCGCCGGCAAGTGGATGGAGGTGTCGGACCTGAATCCCTGGATGCTCGCCAGGGTGCTCGAAAGAGGGAATTGGCCTTCTTCGCTCGTCCAGAAGGTCAAAGAATTTTGCACGGTGGAGAAGAACCGTACCCTCGTCGTATCTAAGTTGAAAGAGAGGGATTGAAGACCCTGAAGAGGGATTTGGCATCCGTTCGCTTAAGGAGAGGATAGAGAGATGAAGATTCGTGTCGAGAAGGGTGTGGCCGAAAGGTATCCCTGTGAGCTTCTTCTCCTCTTTTCGTTCGAGGCGCCCGAGGCCTTGGAGGGGCCGGTCCATGAGATCGATCGGGAATGGAACGGGTTCATTTCGGACCTGATCGGCCAGGGGGAATTCAAAGGGGAATTGTATCAATGCCGGCTGATCCATACGCAGAAGGCCCTTCCGGCCAAGAGGATCCTTCTCACCGGCCTCGGGAAGAAGGAAGAATTCGACCTGGAGCGGTGGAGAGGGGCGGTCTCCAAAGCCGGACAGTTTATCCGGGAGTTGGGCATCAAACAGTTTGCCCACGAGTTGACGAGGTTGAAAGACCTTTCGGAAGAAGATCTTTCGGAGAACTTTGTGATTGGACTCGTCCTCGGCCTCTACCAATACCATGAATTGAAGACCAAGGACCGGGAGAAGATCAAGACGATCGACGAGGCGATCCTTCTCGGCGAGACGGACCAGGAGATCCGTCTCCTCCAGGAGGGGGCGAGGAGGGGCGAGATCATCGCCGAGGCGGTCTGCATGGCCCGGGACCTCGTCAATGGCCCCAGCAATCGGGTCACGCCAACGGTCCTGGCCGAGAAGGCCAGGGAGATCGCTCAAAACCATTCCCTCGATATTCAGGTCTTCGGCCTCGATGAGGCCGAAGCCATGGGCATGGGAGCCTTCGTCGCCGTAGCCAAGGGCACCCAGGAGCCCGCCAAATTTATCGTCTTGGAATATAACAAAGGGAAAGGGTTGGATACGATTGCCCTCGTGGGCAAGGGGATCACCTTCGACAGCGGAGGGATCTCGATCAAACCGTCGGAGGGGATGGACCGGATGAAGGGCGATATGTCCGGGGCCGCTGCCGTCCTCGGGGCGATCCAGGCAGCCGCCCAGCTTCAAATCCCCCTCCATCTGGTGGGCCTCCTCCCGGCCACGGAGAATCTACCGAGCGGAAAGGCCTATAAACCCGGGGATGTCTTGAAGACCCTCTCCGGACAGACGGTGGAGGTGATCAGCACCGATGCCGAGGGCCGCCTCATCCTGGCCGATGCCCTCACCTATAGCCTCCGGTATCAACCCAAGGCGATCATCGATCTGGCCACCCTCACGGGGGCCTGCATCATCGCCCTCGGAGACCATGTCATCGGGATGATGGGCAATGACGACGACCTGGCGAAGAAGGTGGAGGAGGCCTCGAAGAAGGTGGGCGAGAAGGTCTGGCGCCTCCCCTTATGGGAAGAGTATTTTGACTACCTCAAAAGCGATACGGCCGATTTCCGGAACGTGGGGACCCGAGCCGCCGGCACGATCATCGGCGGGATGTTTTTAAGCAAGTTCGTCGAAAAGACGCCTTGGGTCCACCTCGATATCGCCGGGCCCGCCTTTCTCGAGAAGGAGAGGCCCTATATCCCGAAAGGGGGAACCGGAGTGGGGGTGAGGCTGCTCATCCAGCTGCTGCGAAATTGGGGCCAACCCTCCCCTTGAAAAGGGGGCCAACCACGGGGCATGAGCGAACGGGACCATCCCTTTCTGTTAGCCTGTCATCGAAAGCCGACCCCCTATACGCCCGTCTGGCTGATGCGGCAGGCCGGCCGCTACCTGAAGGAGTATCGCAACCTCCGCAAAAAATTCTCTTTTTTGGAGATGTGTCAAACGCCAGAGATCGCCGCGGAGGTGACGCTCCAACCGGTTAAGAGATTTAGGCTCGATGCGGCCATCATCTTTTCGGACATCCTCATCCCTCTGGCGCCGATGGGCGCCGGATTTGAGTTTGCCAAGGGAGAGGGCCCTGTCTTTCGCCATCCCATCCGGGAGATGAAGGATGTGGAGCGGTTGAAGATCATCGATCCCGAAGAGGCGGTCCCTTTTCTATTCGAGGCCATCCGGCTTGTCCGGAAAGAACTGGACGGGAAGATCCCCCTGATCGGATTTTCTGGAGCCCCTTTCACGCTTGCCAGTTACCTCATCGAAGGGGGACACTCCAGAGAGTATATCCGGACCAAGACGATGATGTATCGATCGCCCCAGGTCTGGGACCTTCTGATGAAGAAACTCTCCACCGTGCTCATCCGATACCTCAAGGCCCAGATCCGGGCCGGCGCCCAAGCCCTTCAGGTGTTCGACTCTTGGGTAGGATGTCTGAGCCCGGAGGATTACGGAGAATTTGTCTTCCCCTATTCGAAGAAGGTCCTGGAGAGCGTGGGCAAGGAGGTTCCGGTCATCCACTTCGGCACCTCCACTTCGGGCCTCCTTCCGTTGATGAAGAAGGCAGGAGGAGATGTGATCGGCGTGGATTGGAGGGTCGGCCTCGGCGAGGCCTGGGCCCAAGTCGGATACGATGTCGGCATCCAAGGAAACCTCGATCCAGTGGCCCTGTTCGGACCGCTCAGTTTGATCCGCAAGGAGGTCAAACGGATTCTCAGGCAGGCCGATGGCCGTCCTGGCCACATCTTCAACCTCGGTCACGGCATCCTGCCTGAAACTCCGGTCGAAAATGTGTCCGCCCTGGTGGATATGGTTCACGAATATAGTGTATAGCGCAACCTAAGAGGACGACTCCATCGGAGGTCCAGCGCATGAAACATTGCCCTCTCACCCTCATTCCTCCTTTTCCGTTTCCCCAGGCAAAAGTGTGACGATGAAGGCTCTCCTGCTCATGGCCTTTGGCAGCCCCCGATCCCCTGAAGATGCGGATTCCTTTCTCGCCCGGCTTTTGGGCCGAACCCCCCCTTCCGCATTGGTCGAGAGGGTCAAGGAGAAGTATCGTCTCATCGGAGGAGAGTCTCCGCTTTTGGCCATCACCGAGCAGCAGGCGAAGGCCTTAGAGGAGAAGTTGAACGCAAGGGGCCATCCCCTTCGCTCCTACGTGGGCATGCTTTATAGCGAGCCCCTGATCGAGGAGACCTTGAGAGGGATCCTCCGAGACGGCTTTGAAGAGGTCGTCGCCCTTCCGATGACTCCCTTTCGATCCCGATATACTACCGGTGCCTATCGGGAGGCGCTTGGGCAGGCCAACCGCCTCCTGGGGAATCGGTTGAACCTCACCGTCGTGGAGGGGTGGCATCTCCATCCCCTCTTTCTCCAATCGATCTCCGAGCGCATCGAGGAGGGATTAACCCCTTATGGTTTAGAGGAGAGAAGAAAGGTCCATCTCCTCTTCACCGCCCATAGCCTGCCGGAGTCGGTGGCTGGAGAGGACCCCTATGTTTCCGATATGGTCCAGAGTGTCAAGGGGGTGTTGAATCGGTTGGGACCTGTTTCTTGGCACCTGGCGTTTCAGAGCAGAGGAGGCGGTCCTGGAAGATGGCTCGGCCCCGATGTCGAGACCGTCTTGGTGGAGTTGAAGAGGATCGGGGTTCGAGACGTCCTCCTCGTGCCGATCGGTTTTGTCTCAGATCACATCGAGGTTCTATATGACATCGATCGGGTTTACAGGGAAAAGGCCGGCTCATTCGGGATGAGGCTGAGGCGAACCCAGTCGCTGAACTGCTCCGAAACATTTCTGGAGGCTCTGGCCTTGGCCATCGAGAAGACCCTTGGGTCATCAGACGGGAAGAACCCAAGGATCCAGACGGAGAAAGACGCCTCGTAAGGGAGATCCTATGAGAAGAATCCTCATTATCGGCGGGGGGATCGCTGGCCTGGCCTCCGCCTTTAAGGTGAAGCGAGCGGCGGACCTCGGCCATGAGGTCGATTTCCTGCTGGTCGAGAAAGATCCTCGCCTCGGGGGAAAGATCCTCACCGAGATCGTACCCGACCCGGCTGGAGACGGACGATTCATCGTCGATGGAGGCCCGGACTGCTTTCTCACGGAGAAGCCAGCGTGCCATCGGATGGCCAAATTAACAGGGATTTTCGACGACGAACTGCCCACCGACGATTCGCGGAGAAAGACCTGGATCCTTTCCCGGGGGAGGCTTCACGCCCTTCCGGACGGCGTGATGATGTTTGCACCCACGAAGTTTATTCCCTTCGTGACCACGGGGCTCTTCTCGTGGCCAGGCAAGATCCGAATGGGGATGGAGTTTTTCATCCCTCCCAAGAAAATTAAGCCAGGCGAGCTAAACGACGAGACGCTGGAGAGTTTCGTCGTCCGGCGGATGGGGAGGGAGTGTCTGGACCGGCTGGCCGAGCCCCTCGTCGGAGGGATCCATGCCTCCGATCCTGCCAAGATGTCTCTTGCCGCCACCTTTCCCCGGCTCCTCGAAATGGAGCAGAAGTATGGGTCGCTCCTGAAGGGTTTTCTTGCGGTCCGCAGGATGGTGGAGGAGATGCGAAGAAAATACCCGCCCAAACCGGGCCAGAAACCCCGCACCTTCTTCACCTCCTTTGTCAACGGGATGCAGCAGCTGACCGACCGGATGGCAGAGGTCGCAGGCCGGCAGAAGATGCGGACAGGCCTCGCCGCCCTCGCCCTTCATCGACTTGCACGGGACCGATGGGCGGTTCAACTCTCCGATGGTTCGACGATCGAGGCCGACGGGGTCATCCTCGCCACGGAATCTTGGGCCGCGGAACCACTCATCCGACCCCATGACGAGGCCATCGCCGATGCCCTTAAGGCCATCCCGTGGTCTTCGTCGGCGACGGTCTCGTTTGCCTTTAGGGAGTCGGAGGTCGGTTTTGATCTCAATGCCTTCGGGGTACTCTGTCCCCTCGTGGAAAGGCGGTCCTTATTGGCGGCCACCTACTCCTCGACGAAATGGCCGGGCCGGGCGCCCAAGGGCAAGGTCCTCATCCGGGGTTTCGTGGGCGGGCCCCACAATCAGGAGGTGGTAACGCTTTCCGACGAGGAGCTCGTCCGATTAGTCCATCGAGAGTTTTGCGAGATCATCGGCCTTGACCCGAAGGCCAGACCTCTTTTCACGCGGGTCTATCGGTGGCCCCTTGGGATGCCCCAGTATATTCTTGGCCACCTTCAGCGGGTCGAATTGATCGAGAAGCGGAGCGCGGAGATCAAAGGGCTTGCCCTCGCGGGAGGGAGTTATCGAGGCGTTGGCCTTCCCAACTGTGTGGAAAGCGGGGAGAAGGCCGTTTCGAAAATCCTGAACGAATGGGGGATCGATCTCGCTGAAGACCATATCGAAGAGAAGCGTTACTATTGAGGCCAACCCCACCTTTAAGAATTTCATCCCGGGGAAGCCGGAATCGAGAGGGCCACGATTCAGCTGGGTCATAGGCTTCACCCAAGCCACGGGTCTTGAACAATTTTAGGCCTCTGAGTTTTGGATTGCAAAGATTTTAAATTTCATGGTAATTTAAATTCACGATGGCCTCGTTTAACTTCCCAGATTCCTTGGAGAGGGTGATAGGGGTCCTGGGTCCCCTATTGGAAAGGCTCGAGGAGAGCCTCGGGGAGAAATTGATATCCGTCGTCCTTTATGGCTCCTGGGCCCGTGGCCAAATGGGCCCTGAATCGGATGTAGACCTCCTGATTATCGCCGAAGGGTTACCAGAATCCTCTCTGGACCGACAGGCCTTCTTTGCCCGGCTCCTCCAAGAGGTAATGGAATCTACCCAGGAAGGAGGTTCGTTTCCTTATATCTCTGCCCTCTTGAAGACCCCTCAAGAGGCCAACCTGGGGTCTCGGATCTATTTCGACATGATCGAGGAGGCAAAAATCCTCTATGACAGAGAGGATTTTTTCAAAGGATTGCTGAGTAGAGTGAGGGAAAAACTTGAGCGGCTGGGAGCCAAGAAGATTCAGGTCGGGAAAATGTGGTACTGGGATCTCAAACCGGACTACCGGCCCGGAGAGATTTTTGAAATATGACGAACGAAGAGCTGGCCAAGGGGCTTTTCAAACAGGCAACCAGCCGTTACAGGACGATGGGAGAGGCCTTCCGTAACGAGGATTTCCCTTATGTGATTCGATTGGGACAGGAATGTGTCGAGCTTTGTCTGAAAGCTTTGTTGATCTCGGTGGGCATCGATCCTCCAAAATGGCACGATGTCGGAGGCATCCTAAAAGATTACTCGTCTCGTTTCCCTTCCCTGGATAAGAAAGTCATCGAGGAAATGGCCTTCATTTCAAGAAGCCTTCGGGGAGATCGGGAACGGAGCATGTATGGCGATGATGTTCTTCACCTCCCTCCGGATCGTCTCTATTCAAGGTATGATGCCGAAACAGCCAAGACCTGGGCTGAGAAGGTCTATTCTATCTGCTCCCAGTTTCTTAATAAAGACCCCTCTTAGCCCCCCATTTTTTATGAGCGTTTCCTGAAGTCAAAAAGCCTACCTCCCTATAGGATGTGAAATGGTTTGCCCATTAGCTGAGGTGGCCAGAAGAAGAGTCGGCCCCCTAATTTGAAACCATCTCCTTCAAGAAGGGGTCCGTGAAAAAACCGGGGGTTTTCTCCTCAACCCTCCGGATATCGGAAGTGGATCCCCTTCGATTCCTCCCCTCCCATCCGCAGAGCTAAACCGTTACTTTGTCAGGGCATTCAGAAAAAGTTATTGACAAATGGGATTATTTCGGCTAAAGAAAAAACACTTGTGAAAAATATCATTTGCGAGGGGAGGCCCAGATGAGAGAGGTCGTTGTTGTGAGCGGCGCAAGGACGGCCATCGGCAGTTTCGGAGGCTCCTTGAAGGAGGTTCCGGTGGTAAAGTTGGGAGCCACGGTAATCCGGGAGGTTTTGAAAAAAGCGTGCCTGAAGCCCATCCCCAAAAAGGAGTATGGGGAGATCGGACCGGATATGCTGAAAGGGGCAGGCATGACCGACCTTGAGAAGACCCATTACCAGTGGGATGCCTCTCTCAAAGAGATCGAGGTGGACGAGGTGATCATGGGCAATGTCCTTCAGGCTGGACAGGGTCAGAACCCGGCCAGGCAGGCCCTCATCCTCGGAGGGGTTCCGAAGGAGACGACCGCTTTTACCGTCAATAAAGTTTGCGCTTCGGGCCTCAAGGCGATCGCCCTCGGTGCCCAGGCCATTGCCGCAGGTGAAGCCGAGGTGGTCATCGCGGGCGGGATGGAGAACATGAGCCAGGTCCCCTATGCCTTTCCCCAGGGTCGATGGGGGGCGAGGATGTTCAACCAGGAGATGGTCGACCTCATGGTCTTCGACGGGCTCTTTGAGATCTTCTATGGATACCATATGGGAATGACCGCTGAAAATATCGCAGAGAAATATGGTATTTCCAGAAAAGAACAGGACGAGATGGGCCTGCTCAGCCATCAGAGGGCAAGAGCGGCGATCCAGAAGGGGATTTTCAAAGAGGAGATCGTGCCGGTCTCCATCCCTCAAAAAAAGGGGGACCCTCTCCTTTTCGATACGGACGAGAGGCCGATGGATACCTCCCTCGAAAAGATGGCCAAACTTCCCACGGCCTTCAAATCGGGAGGGACCGTCACCGCGGGCAACGCCTCCGGGATCAATGATGCGGCGGCCGCGGTCCTTTTGATGTCCAAAGAGAAGGCCAAGGAGTTCGGCCTGGAGCCTCTGGGGAAGATCAAGGCTTATGCCTCTGCAGGGATCGATCCCGCTTATATGGGTTTAGGACCCATCCCCGCGGTGAGAAAGGTCCTGAAAAAAACCGGTCTTTCCCTCGGAGACATCGGCCTGATCGAGCTTAACGAGGCCTTCGCCTCCCAGGCCATCGCCTGTATCCGGGAGCTGAAGTTCGACATCGAAAAGACCAACGTGAATGGAAGCGGAATCTCCTTGGGGCATCCGATCGGATGTACGGGCGCGAGATTGATCGTCTCGCTCCTGTACGAAATGAGGCGGAGGAATGTGAATCTTGGACTGGCCACCCTCTGCATCGGCGGTGGCCAGGGGATGGCCATGGTGGTGGAGAGGGGTTAACCAAAGGAGGCACCATGGAATATAAAAATCTATTGCTCACGTTCGAAGGCGAGATCGGGATCTTGACGATCAACCGACCCAAGGCGCTCAATGCCCTCAACCGGGAGACCCTTCAGGAGATTCAGCTCGCCCTTGCCGAGGCGGGACAACGGCCGGGGTTGAAGGCCCTGATCCTCACGGGCGCCGGAGAGAAGGCCTTCGTGGCCGGGGCAGACATTGTCGAGATGAAGGAGATGAATTCGATCGAGGCCCTCAACTTTTCAAGGGCTGGCCACCATACCTTGAAGATGTTGCAGGACTTCCACTGCCCGGTGATTGCGGCGGTCAACGGGTTCGCCTTGGGTGGCGGGACGGAGATCGCCCTGGCCTGTGACTTTATCTACGCCTCGGAGAATGCGAAATTCGGCCTTCCTGAAGTGACCCTCGGGATCTTCCCGGGGTTCGGAGGGACCCAGCGGCTTCCCCGCCTGATCGGGAAGGCGAGGGCGAAGGAATTGATCTTCACGGGTAAGATGATCACCGCCCAGGAGGCCTTCGAGATGGGGATCGTCAACAAGGTTGTCCCCCAGCCGAACCTGTTGGAGGAGACGAAGAAGGTCGCCCTCCAGATCGCCTCGAACGGTGCGGTCGGGGTGAGGCTTGCGAAGATGGTGATCGACAGCGGTTTCAATATGGATCTCACCGAGGCCTGCAACCTCGAGGCCTATGCCTTTGGCATCGGGTTCGCCTCCGAGGACCAGAAGGAAGGGATGCGGGCCTTTGTGGAGAAACGAAAACCCGTTTTTAAAGGAAGATGAGGAGGAGTGAGGTGAAGATCGTCGTCTGCATCAAACAGGTTCCCGATACCACCGCCGAGGTGAAGATCAACCCCGAAACCAATACGCTGATCCGGGAAGGGGTGGCCAGCATCACCAACCCCTTTGACGAGTTTGCCATCGAAGAGGGCCTCCGGACCAAGGAGAAGTACGGGGGCGAGGTCCACGTCATCACCATGGGCCCCCCTCAAGCAGAAACGGTCCTCAAAGATGCCCTGGCCCGAGGTTGCGACAAGGTCTACCTCGTTTCGGATAAGGCCTTTGCCGGGTCCGATACATTGGCCACCGCCTATGCCCTCTCCAAGACGATCGAATATATCGGGGGAGCGGACCTGGTCATTTGCGGAAAGCAGGCCATCGATGGAGATACAGCTCAGGTGGGGCCCGGGATCGCCACCCGGCTTGGGATCCCGCAGCTCACCTACGTCTGCAAGGTGAGGGAGATCCGTGTCGAACAGAAAAGGATCGTCGTGGAGAGGCTTCTTGAGCACGGAAAAGAGGTGGTCGAATCCTCCCTGCCTGCCCTGATCACCGTGGTCAAGGACATCAATGAACCGAGGCTCCCGTCTCTCCTCGGCATCAAGAAAGCGGCCAAGGCCCAGATCCCCACCCTGACCGCCAAGGATATCCAGGCCGACGAGAACCGCATCGGGTTGAAGGGATCGCCCACCTGGGTGACCAAGATCTTCACCCCCGAGCCGAGAGGTGGTGGGGAGATCCTAAAGGGTGAATTGACCGAGGTGGTGCCCCTGCTCGTGGACAAATTGATGGAGTCGAAATTCATCAAGTGAGATAAAAAATCCCATCGACCCTTTCGACCCCAAGGTTATAGGAGGAGCAAGAATGGCCAACCTGATCATCGATAAAGAGACCTGCACGGGATGCGAAGCCTGTATCCCTGCCTGCCCCTTCGGGGCCCTCAGCATGAAGGAAGGGGTGGCGGTCGTTGACGAGAAGTGCACCTTCTGCGGGGCCTGCGTGGATGTCTGTCCGGTGAATGCCATCACGCTTGAAAAGGATGAGAAAGCCGTCGCCATCGATGCCGCCAGCTACAAAGACGTCTGGGTCTTCATCGAGCATGAGAATCGGAAGGTCTCCAGCGTCTCTTTCGAGCTCCTCGGTGAGGGGAGGAAACTGGCCGACGCCCTCGGATGCAAATTGTGCGGGTTCATTTTAGGCCATGAGGTCGAGGGGTTCATCAAGGAGGCCTTCGCTTACGGCGCCGATAAAGTCTATGTGACGGAAAGCCCGCTTCTGGAACCCTACCGGACCGATCCCTATGCCTGTGCCGCGGTCAACCTCATCCGGAAATACAAACCCGAAATTGTCCTCATGGGCGCCACGATCCAGGGGAGGGACTTTGCAGGCACGGTGGCGACCACCCTTGAGACCGGGTTGACGGCCGACTGCACGGGACTGGAGATCGATCCGGAGACGAAGTATCTGAGACAGACCCGGCCTGCCTTTGGGGGCAATATCATGGCCACCATCCTCGACTACCCCAACTATCGGCCCCAGATGGCCACGGTCAGGCCCAAGGTCTTTCCCATGCCTCCGAGGGATGATTCGAGGACAGGAGAGGTCATCCGGGAACCCCTTCCCATGACGGAGGATCAGATCCGGACAAAGGTCTTAGAATTCATCAAGGGAACCGAAACGGTCAACCTGGCCGATGCGGAGATCATCGTTTCAGGTGGAAGAGGCATCGGAAGCGCGGAGAACTTCAAGGTGATCCGGGAACTGGCCGAGGTCTTGGGGGCCGCGGTCGGTGCCTCGCGCGCCGCGGTCGATGCCGGATGGATCCCCTACGAACACCAGGTGGGCCAAACCGGTCGCACGGTCAGGCCGAAGATCTACATCGCCTGCGGGATTTCAGGGTCCATCCAACACCAGGCGGGCATGAAAACCTCAGATATCATCGTCGCGATCAACAAAGATCCAGAGGCCCCCATCTTTAAAATCGCCACCTACGGGATCGTCGGAGACCTCTTCACCGTCGTCCCCATGCTCAGGGACGAATTTAAGAAGAGGTTGGGGCGGTAGGTCGATCGTCCCTTTTGAACCCTCCCTTCCATGTCCCATACCCCCCGGCCGGGCTTCAAGCCCTCGGCAATGGGGTGGGGCGACGACGCATTGGAGTCGGACGGGGGGCCTTCCCCTTCTCCCTCTTTTTTCCTTGCTTTTTTCTTCCCCTTTCATCATAATTTTGGAAAATTAGATGGAGGGTGCCTCCCATGATCGTGACCTGCGCCTCCTGCCTGACCAAGTATCATCTGGACGATTCGCGCGTATCTGAGAAGGGAGCCAAGGTTCGATGCTCCAGGTGCAAACACGTCTTCTATGTCGTTCGGCCTCCAGAGTCCCAGGAGCAGGTGGCGGAGAGTTTTGAATCCTTTGCCCGGTTTCATCAGGAGCTGATCGGGACCGAGCAGCCGGAGGGCCAACGAGGCATGGAGGAGGAGGAAGAGGAAGAAAGGGTGGCGCCCTCAGGAATGGAAGGCCTGGGTGAAGAACGAGAAGGCGAGGGCCTTTTCACGACCCCCCCGCCTTCGAGACCGGCCCAACCTTTCGAACCCCCGACACCGGAGGAGGCCAAAAGCCCGGTACAAGAGCCACCTCGGAAGGCAGCGCAAGATTTATGGAAGGTCAGGAGAAGAAGGCCGAGATTTCCACGCTTCCTCGCCCTTCTTGCAATCGTGACGATTTTGCTCCTGACCCTTTTTTACCTTTGGACAGAGCTAAAGTCTGGAGGCCGTCTGGCTACCTCTTTGAGCGACCCGATCGGGAAGGTCACCCGGTTATGGGAGAAGCTTTGGGGAATTGAGTCGGAGGGATTGGTCCTCAAAGACCTCGTCGCCCATGAGGAAAAGGTCGGAGAGCTTTCCCTGTATATTATCGAAGGAAAAGTTACAAACCAATCGACCAAGTTGAAGCGATTCATCAAGGTGAAGGTGACGATCTTTGATCAGAACAAGATCAGGGTGGCTGAAAAGGAAGCCCTTTGCGGTCCTACCCTCAATCGAAGTGAGCTGAAGAATCTCCCGGCCTCGTTCTTCGCGGGCGATATGGTCCTCCAGCCGAAAACGGAGAAGGAGACGATGCTCCCTCCCGGCAGCGGCCTCCCCTTCATGGTCCTCTTTAAAGAACTGCCCCCCCAGGCCAAGGAGTTTAAAGTGGAGATTGTCGAGGCCCCGTCGGTCTAAGTCGAAGTCGGGGCGCACGATCGTGCTCCTTGGGAGGTTGGAGGTTCCCTCCTCGCCAAAGTCAAGGCCCCGAGGAGCCCTGTGTCTTGATCCCCTTCGTGTAGATTTCGATCAGGGTGAGCGAAAGGGTCATGATCAACGGTCCCGCCACCAGGCCGATCATGCCGAAGGCCTGGATCCCTCCGAGTACGGAAAAGAAGAGCAGGAGGGGATGGATATTCGTTCGGGAGCTGACGAACAGGGGCCGAAGAAAGTTATCCACCATCCCGATCAGCAGGACCCCCAACGCCAAAAGGAGGAGGCCCCTTAAAAAAGCCCCTTGAAAGAGGAGGAGGATGGCCGCGGGCCCCCAGATGAGGGCCGTCCCTCCCATCGGGATGAAAGAGAGGAAGGCCATGGCCGTCCCCCAGAAGATCGGGGAAGAGAGTCCCAAAATCCAGAAAGAGAAGCCTCCCAAAGCCCCCTGAAGGATCGCAATCAAAATCCCTCCATAGATCGTAGCCGAGACCATCTCTTTAAATCGCTGAAGGATGATTTCGCGCTCTTTGGGACGAAGGGGCAGGATCTCCCTCAGGTTTTTTAAGAGGCGGTCTCCATCCTTGAAGAAGTAGTACAGGGAGAGAAGGGTAAAAAAGAAACTGACGAGAAAGGTGGAGATCGATCGAAGGAGGTTGGAGGTCTGGGTGAAGAGAAAGGTGCTGATCTGTTGGACATTCTTGAGCAGAAAGTTGATCGGGTCGGCCTGGGAGACATCCACGTAGGGTTTCAGCCGTTCCATTCCCTTTTTGACCATGGAAAATTCCAGGAGGCGGTCCAGATAGGATTGGAGTTGGCCGGTTTTGATCATCTCCTCGAGGCGGTGGTAAAAATCGATGACCTCGTTGGCGAGGGCGACGATGAGGAGCCCGGCCGGAAGGAGGATCAAAAGAAGGACGAAGAACGTCATGATCAGGGCCGGAAGGACTTTTTTTTCCTTAAAGAAACGTTGAAGTTTCAGGAAGAGGGGGTAGAAGACGATGGCCAGAAGGATTGCCCAGAGGAGGGGGGTCAGAAAGGGAGAGAGGATCCGGTAGAGATAGTAAAAAGTGAGGGAGGCCAAAAGTAGAATGAAGATGAGAAAGATGTGCTCTCTTCTCATAGGGAATTCCTCTTTCTCGAAGGGATGGGGATTAGAGGGATTGTCGATAAACCTCCACCGTCTTCAACCGGAATCGTCCAGGGCCCTTCACGAGATAGATCAGAGGAAGACTGACGAGGGTGATGGCCATCTTCACGACATACTGGCCTTGGATCAAGGGCCAGATCGGCATGAGACCGTAGAAGGCGAGGCAGATGAAGAGGACGCTATCGACCCCTGTCGAAATGGCATTGCTGACCAGGACCCTGAGCCATCTCGGACCCCGAAGGCGGGTTTTCCAGAAGGCGAAGAGCTCGGCGTCGATCAACGAACTGACGAGGTATGCCGTCAGGCTTGCGAAGACGATCCTCGGGGTGGTTCCGAGCACGCTGGCATAGGCCTCTTGCCCGGTGTAGAAGGTCGCAGGGGGGAGAAGGACGGTCAGTTGAGCATAGGCCGCAAGGAGGAGGTTGGCGGCGAAAGCGGCCAGGATGACCCTCCGCGCCCCCTGTTTGCCCATCGATTCGTTGATCAGGTCGATGAGGGTGAAGGTGAGGGTATAGATGAAGATGGCGGCGGGCACAACCAGTCCTCCGATCTGGATGGGCTTGGAGGCGGTGACATTGGCGACCAATTCACAGGCGATGTAGAGTCCGATGAGGAGGATCGGCATGGTACTTTTCACTCCTTGGATCGTAACAGAAGGATGGGGGTTTCGGCCCGGGTCAAGACCTTAAGGGCGATGCTTCCCAGAACCCATCGGGTGATGCCGGAGCGGCCATGGGTGCTCATGACGATCAGGTCGGCCCCGATCTCTTTGGCGTAGTCGATGATCTCCACGGCCACCTGCTGCCCCGTCTTCACCATTGCGGAGGCCTTGACCCCTTTCTTTTTCAACTCCTCGGTCAACTCCTGAAGATACCGTTCGGCCACTTCCTTCTGCTTCTCGTCGATGACCAGCGGCGTGACCAGCTCGGGGGACCCGTAGATGGGGAGATAGGGGACGACCTCGAAGAGAACGATTTCCGAGCCGAAAAAGACGGCCAATTTCTCTGCATGGTCCAGGGCCTTTTTGGCCAGCTCCGACCCATCGAGGGGGACGAGGATCTTTCGGTACATCTGCCACCTCCTTCAAAAGGTAAAATGGGAAGGACCCTTCCTGATTGGGACGATTTCTTTATATCAGCTTTACCGTCATTAAGCAAATGCGAAGTCGGTTTTCCATCCGGACCCCATCCAACCGCCCGTCCCCAAAATTTTTATCGGGGCAGGTTAGGATGACCCGGTCAGAAATGGCTTTGCCTTTCGCGAACCGGTTCCAGATCACAGGGGCCCCCTTTGAGGCTTCCAAGGCTTCGGCAAAGAGGGGTCCGTTGAATCGGCTGCGGGTGAGCAGCAGGTCACTTAGGAGGGGATTCGGAAGGCGGTGGGGTCCATCGGAGGATCAAGGCATCTTCATCCCCATAATATCCTGGGGCGATGCCCACGATTCGAAATCCCATCCGGCGATAAAAGGCCTGGGCCCGGAGATTGCTTTTCCTCACCTCGGCCAAAAGTCCTTTTGGGGAGGAAGCCTCCATGGCTTTTCGAAGGAGTTTTCTTCCGATCCCTTCTCTTCTATGTTGAGGGAGCACGGCAAGGGAGATGAGGTGGCCCTCCGGCGTGAAGACGATATATCCCAGAACCTTTTCTTGATGGCCCTCGTCGGGTTCGGAATAGACGAGGAATTGTTGGGGAAAGAGGGCGTGAAGGCGGATGAAGGTCCTCCTATCGTAGGGAGATTTCGGAAAGGATTGGCGTTCGATGGCGAGGATGGCGTTGAGGTCTGACAGGGTGAAAGGCCGGATCATCGGGCGTTCTTGATTCCGGAAATGATGGAGACGATCCCCCCCGTGAGCGATCGAATGGAGACCTCTGCGAGTCCGGACTCCTTCAGCAAGGCTCGATACTCCTCGGCCGATTGAAAGCGGAGGACGGACTCCGGAAGATAGGCATAGGCCTCCGGATCGCCGGAGACCCATCCCCCGATCCGGGGAAGGATCTTCGTAAAATAGACCAAGTAAAGCCTTTTCATCCACCCTCGCTCCGGGAGGGTGAATTCGAGGATGACGATCTTCCCACCGGGTTTGAGCACCCTGACCATCTCAACGAGGGCCTCTCTTTTCTTCGGAATGTTTCTCAAGCCGAAGGCGATGACCAGACCGGAAAAGAGTTGGTTTGGAAAAGGGAGGAAGAGGGCGTCTCCGAGTCCAAGATGGACGGACTGAAGGAGCCCCTTTTTCAATAGTTTTTCCCTCGCCCTCCGGATCATCGGCTCGGAAAAGTCGAGACCGACCACCTTCCTCCCCTGAATTCCCTGGCGGATCAACTCGATGGCCACATCCCCCGTACCCGTGGCAATGTCGAGAAAATGGCCCTGTTGTCCGGAGAACTCCCGGACGGCCATCCTCCGCCAGTAAACGTCTCTCCGGAGGCTGAGGAGGCGATTGAGAAGATCATACGTGGGCGCGATGCGGTCGAAGAGGGAACGGACCGACTCGGGTTGAAGCCGATAAGGCGCCATGAGTTCCATTATAGCCAAAGAGATCCTCAGAGAGCAATTGACAGCCATTCCTTGAATGGATAAAATGTCCCCATGAGAACCGCTCCATCCTATCGGGGGTCTATCATTTACTTTCTTCCCTTTCTGATCTTCATCCTCTCAGCCTCCTCGGCCAATGGCGAGATGTATCGGTGGGTGGATGAAAAGGGGACGCTCCATTTTGCCGATGACCTATCGAAAGTTCCTGAAAGGTATCGGTCCGAAGCAGAAATGAGAAAAACTCCTAAAGGGATGGGGGAGGCCTCCCCGGTCAAGGGGTCAGATCCACCCAAGACGTCTCCCCCCGCCTCTCTGCCTCCTCCCGTCCAAGAACCTCAGGGATTTGAAGTCCCGCTTCATAGAAAACATGAACTCTGGCTTACGGAGGTTATCCTGAACGGGAGGTGGAGGCAATATTTTGTCGTCGACACAGGGGCCAGTTTCACCCTCATCAGCAGGCAGACGGCCAATGAGCTGGGGATCACCATCAACGAGACCACGCCCTTCCTCAGGGTCACCAGCGTGAGCGATGTGATCCTGACCCCCTTGGTCAATTTGAGGTCGGTCCGGGTGGGCAAGGCCGAAGTCGAGAATGTGGATGCCCTCGTCTATACGATGCCCACCTACCAAGGCCTTTTAGGAAACTCCTTTCTCAACAAATTCAAAGTGGTCATCGATGCTCTCAACAGCAAGATGATGCTCTATTCGATGCAGGGGACCCCCTCTCCTGAGCGACCCGGCGGTTTCTCGAAGGAGTACTGGGTAGGGCAGTTCAGGTTCTATCTCCAGAATTTGGAGGACCTCAAGAGGCTCAAGGCCTACTACGAACAGAGGGGTTCGCGCTCCGAATTGACCCGGGTCAACAATGCGATCCTCTATTTCGAGAATCAGCTGAGCGAGTTGGAACGGAGGGCGTCCTTTGCGGGCGTGCCCAGAAACTGGAGAGAATGAAAATAGAATAAAAAGTCAGGGGGTGTACAGAACGACCAGGAGTTTGGAAACCTCGTCGGAGAGGTTTCTGAGTTTATGGGGGATGCCGGAATCGAAGTGGAGCGTCTCCCCTTTTTTGAGACGATTCTCATTTTCTCCCACCCGGACCTCCACCTCGCCTTTCAAGACATAGATGAATTCCTCTCCCTCGTGCCGGTATTCCACCATCCGATGATCCTGTTTGGGATCGATCGTGACCAAGAAGGCCTTCATATGTTTGGTCTCCGCGTCCGGGGTGAGGGTTTTGTAAGAGTAAGCTTGGGTCCGTTTGTAGAAACTCTCCTTTCTCTTCTTGAGCAGGGCCTCCTGTTCCTCTGCCGAGAGAAAAGAGCCGGAGTCCACGGAGAGGGCTTTTGAAATCTGGATGACCGCAGAGACAGGGGGGATGACCTTACCCTCTTCGATCTCCCTGAGATAGCGATTGGAGAGGCCCGTTTTGTTGGCCAGGGCTTCGAAGGTGAGTTTTCTCAATTGCCGGAGCTGCTTCATCTTCGCCCCGAAGGATTTCTCGTCCACCTTTTTCGTTGTCATACGCTCCCCCTCTCTCCCTCCCAGAATGAACCCATTATAATGCGAATGATATAATTTTCAACCGAATTTTACAACCCGATGCCATTCGAAGGGGCGGGAGGTTTTCCTATGGCTGACTTGATTCACTCTTTTCACCATGAAAAAAGAGGATCAACATAATCTAAAACGAATACGCCACTAAAAATTACAACGCCACAGAGGGTTTCGTCCTCCCGGCGAGCAGGCCTATCCTCGGCCTGCGCCTGAGCTTACCCGAAGATCTTTTTCAACTCTTCCTCATCCTGGACCGGGGGCAGGCAGGTGAATCCCCGGCAGACATAGACCGTGGGAGCCGGGGGGATCTCCCTCCCCTTTAAAAAGGGGAACCAATCCCCTTCGATCGATTCTTTTGGATCCCGGTGGGCCAAGATCTTATTCGGGATGAAGGCCTGATAGAGGACCTGAGCCATCTTTTTCGTTTTCGGATCGTCTTTTGGGCCAAGGAGGCCGATCTCTTCCGGATAGAGGTAGAGGAAGAATCCGGAGAGCATCTGTGGAAAGGCTATCGGATGTTCCGAAAGGAGATCGTAAAAGAGGCGCAAAATCTCTTCCCCTTTCTTCTTAAGGGATCCCTCTCCCGTGAGATGGCCGAGGCGGAGAAGATTGGTCAGGCCGATGGCGTTCGGCGAGGGAATGGCTTGGTCATAGGGATGCTTCGAACGGGCGATCAGCCTCTCGTTTGAGCTTCCGGTGAAGAAGAAACCGCCCTCCTTCTCATCCCAGAACTGACCGAGGAACCTCTCGTTGAGGACATAGGCCTGCCGAAGATATTTCAAATCAAAGGTGGCTTCGTAGAGATCGATGAGGGCCTGGATGAAGAAGGCATAATCTTCCGAATAACCCTTGACCTGCCATCTTCCCCGATTATAGACTCGCATCAGGGTCTCTTGGCTTATCCCCCCCTCCAGGATAAACCGGGCCGCCTCCTCGGCAGCCTTCAGATAGGAGGCCTTGCCGGTCAATTTAAACCCATCGGTGAGGCTGGAGATCATCAACCCGTTCCAGGAGGTGAGGACCTTCTCGTCCCTCCCCGGCCTCACCCTCTTCTCCCTTTCAAGGAAGAGTTTTTTTCGGCCCTCCCTCAACAATATCTCCAGTTCCTCGACAGGGATGCTGTAAAGCTCGGAGACCTTTTCAAGGGGATGGGAGACATGGAGGACGCTCCTTCCCCCTTCGAAATTGCCTTGGGGGGTGACCCCGTAATAGGCGCAGAAGGCCGTCCCCTCTTCTCGGCCCAGGATCGCTTTAATCTCGTCCCTTGTCCAGACGTAGAATTTTCCTTCCTCCCCTTCGCTGTCTGCGTCCTGAGTGGAGAAGAAACCGCCCTCAGGGGCCTTCATCTCCCGAAGCACATAATCGAGGATCTCCTCGCCTATCCGGAGAAACCCTTCTCTTCGGGTCGCCTGAAAGGCCTCAAAATAGGTCCGAGAGAGGAGGGCATTGTCGTAGAGCATCTTCTCGAAGTGAGGGATCAGCCAACGTTCATCCACCGAGTATCGATGAAATCCTCCCCCGAGATGGTCGTAGATCCCGCCGTTGGCCATCTTCTCAAGGGTGGTCTCCACGATCCGGAGGGCCTTCCTCTCGCCGTTCCTTTTCCAGTATTTTAGAAGAAACGAGAGGGCCATGCTGTTGGGAAATTTGGGGGCCCGGCCGAAGCCTCCGTTGACGGGGTCGAACTGCCCCTCGATCGCCTCAAAGGCTTTGGCAAGCAGGTGGGGGTCCGGATCGCTTTTGGAGGGCTCGATCTTGACGATCTGTTGGAGCACCTGCTCCATCTGTCTTTCCATGCCCGATACCTCCCCCCGGTGGGTCCGGTAATAGTTGGCGACCGTGAGGAGGACCCTGGGAAAGCCGGGCATCCCCATCCGGTCTTCCGGAGGGAAGTAGGTCCCCGCATGGAAAGGAACCAGCTGAGGGGTCAAGAAGACCGTCATGGGCCATCCCCCGCTTCCGGTCAACGCCTGCAGCGCATTCATATAGAGTTCGTCGAGGTCCGGCCTCTCTTCGCGGTCCACTTTAATGTTGATAAAATGTTCGTTCATGATCCGGGCGATCGCCTCGTTTTCGAAGGACTCCTTCTCCATCACGTGACACCAGTGGCAGGCGGAATAGCCGATGCTGAGGAGGATGGGTTTGTCCTCTTTGCGGGCCCGACTCAGGGCCTCCTCCCCCCAGGGATACCAATCCACCGGATTGTGGGCATGCTGGAGAAGATAAGGACTTGTTTCATGAATCAACCGATTCGTATATTTCGGTTCCATTTTGATCTCCTTGAGCATTTCGCAACGCTCGGAAGGTCGCGGGAGAGACCCTCCGAGAGGGCCTTCATCTTTTTGAAGGCCCCTGCCTCTTGTAAGTGCCAACCCATCTGGCCTGATCGAGAATGTGCCCTTTCATCGCCCTTTCGAGATCCGATTTCGTCGCCTCAGGTCCCAACGGGAGAAGCCGGTCGAGGGCATAAAGGTCGATCGCATAGCGGTGGGCCCGGCCGGGCGGGCAGGGACCTCCATAGGTCTGTTTCTTAAAATCGTTCGTGCCCTGAATGGCGCCCTCGGGCATCGAGCCCTCCTTGATCTCTTTCAACCTGGGATCGATATTCCAGAGAATCCAGTGGACATAGGAGCCTCGGGGAGCATCGAGATCATCAAAGACCAGTGCCAGGGACTTTGCCTCCTTGGGGACGGATTCGATCCTGAGCGGGGGATTGATATTGGCCCCGTCACAGGTGTAAGCCGAAGGAATCCTTCCCGTATGGTCGAAGGCCGGGCTCCAGACCTTGAGTTTCCCCTTTGAGCCCTCCTGGCCATAAACAGGGGAGGTGAGGAATAGGAGTAGAAAGAAAAAAACACCCCATCTCATCTAACTTTCCTTTTTTCATCTTCGATTACAGGCTCAAACGTCTTGGGCCTGACATCGGATTAGGAAGATCGGTTTTGTTGCATGGCGAAGCACTTTTTCCGCGACGCTCCCGAGGAGAAACCGCTTCACGCCACTTCGGCCATGGGTGGTCATGGCGATCAGATCGATATCGTTCTGGGCCGCGTGCTCGACGATCTCCTCCGCATCGTTTCCGTACCGGACGTGGCTGTCCACCTCAAACCCTTTGGCCCTCAACCGCTCCTCCACTTCCAGCAGATACGTCTCGGCTTCCCGAACGGCTTTGAGTTGGGCCTCTGTCGGATCGATCCCTGGAAAGGTGCTGGCCAAAGCCACCCGCAAAAGGGAGAGGGAGGCCTTGAGCTCGGAGGCAAGCCTTTCGACCGCCGGCAGGACATTCTCCGCGCACGAAGACCCATCCAATGGGACAAGAATTTTCTTTATCTTATCCACCTTCTACCTCCTTTCTAAGGAAAACTTAATAACGGCCGTAAGGATTGTCAATCGGAGGAGATCCCCTGGGAAGGATGAAGGTTAAGGGGCGACCCGGGCCTTTTAGTTCCGTACGGGGTGATGGGCAACCACGATCTCCTCTCCGACAAGAGAGTAGACGCTGTTTTTAAGCCACTGCCGGTCATCCCTTTCCGGGAAGTCCCTTCGGTAGAAGGCCCCCCGGCTCTCCTCTCTTTCAAGGCTACCCTTCAGGATCGCCTTGAGGAGAAGGGCTCCGTTTTCCATTTCCCTCTTCCGGAACAACTCCTTGACCGTCTCCGGAGAGACTTGGTCGATCTTCGTCTCCAAGGTATGGAGGCGTTCGAGCCCTTCTTTGAGCAACGACTCTTCCCGGATAGGCCCGGCAAACTTCCAGGCCAGGTGTTTCAACTCTTTGAGGAGGTCAGAGGATCGGAAAGCCCCCCCTCTTTTCCGCTTGAAATATTGGTTGGCCCTCTTCTCCCACCTCTTCTTCAAGGGTTCGGCCATGAGGGTCCAGCCCGTCTGTTTTGCCTCCTCTGCGGCGGAGCGCCCGGCGATCCTTCCGAAGACCGCACATTCGGTCAGGGCATTTCCGCCGAGGCGGTTGGCTCCATGGAGGCCCCAAGCGACCTCCCCGGCGGCATAAAGCCCTGGGAGAGAGGTCCTCCCGTTCTCGTCGATCTCCACGCCTCCCATGCAGAAATGGACAGCGGGAGCGACCAGAAAGGGCCGCTCCCGGAAGGGGAACTTCGACCGTTCGAGGAGGGTCAAGGGATAGGCCTTCCAGCTCGTTTCTGGAACCTGCCTCAGGTCGAAATAGACCTCCCCGGTTCGAGTAGATTCCATAAGGGAAAGGGTTAGGGAGTCCCGGCGGGTGATGATGGCCCGATTCAAATCGGCTTCGATGCCCAATCGTTCGAGGAGGTCTGCGCCGTGTTCATCCATGACCTTGACCCCGTCGGGATAGGGCGGATAGAGGATGAAGGTGTGAAGGCCCGGTTCGGCCAACACAAAGGGATAGAACTGGACAAATTCGAGGTCCAGAAGCGGAAGGCCCGCTCGCAGGGCCAGCCCATAACCGTCCCCAAGGGTGCTTCTCTGATTGTCATTTCTCCGGTAGATGGCTCCCCCGCCCCCCGCGGCAAGGATCACCGCTTTCGACTGGACGAGACAGGGCCGGCCGTCTCTTAAAAATCCGAAGGCGCCCTGAACCCTACCCTCCCCGACCACCAAATCGAAAACGACCAGACCTGGCAGGCAGTGGATGGAACCGAGGCCCAGCCTCTTTTTCAAGCTCCTCATGAGAAGGACGCCCGGGATTTGATCGCATCCACCGGATCGATCGACCATGAACCCCATCGGGACTTCGACCAGAGATACCCCCCATGCCTTCAACTTCTCCATGGCTTCGGGCGCCTGATCGACCAACCGGCGGACGATCTGCGCATGATTCAACCCCCGGCCCGCCTTCAACGTCTCCTCCTGGTGGTTCTCTGTTGAGAACCGTTCATGGGACGCGGTGAAGACCCCGTTGGAGATCGCACTGTTGTTCCCCATCCCGATGGCAAACTTTCCTACAAGGGTCGTCCTGACGCCCACCTCTTCGGCCGCCAAAGCCGCCATGATCCCGGCCAACCCACTTCCGATGACGAGGATCTCCGTGGAGAGTTCCTCCATGATTCTATTCCACCTTCAACCTGCGAATTTCGTAGATCACAGGATTCTGAACATCCGGGCAGGGATGGCGGGCCACCTCTGGGTCGGTCAGCCAGGGATAGGTTGCTCCGTAGAGCATCCCGTGGATCTTGTAGAACATGCTGCAGAGCGAATGCCAGCAGATCTTTCCCTCGATCCCTTGGCCGTCGAAGGTGGCCCAATCGCCCACCTGATGTCCGAAGGGACAATTCCCCTTCTGCTCGATCACCTTCACTTCTACCCGATAGGGGGCCTTCATCTTCCTCTCCATGGGGACACACCCCCTCTCTTCCCCTGAGCAAGGCCAAGGGGCGTCGCAAGGGTATCGCGGGAAGGGGGGTTAAAGGAAAAGGGCCTATTTTCTCTTCGGCTTCATCGGCTGTTCACAGCAGATGATGTCGCAGGTCTCCACACACCCGCAGACCTCATCGACCGAGACCACCAGGCCACAGACGCTGCATTTGTAAGCATCGCCCTTCTTGACCCCTTTTTTCGTCACCGCTTTGGTGGCCTTTTGGGGAGTGCTTTTGGTCGCCTTCTTCTGTGCCATCGACGTCCTCCTTGTTTTGGATTAGCCCTCTCGGATCTCTTCCAGCTCGAACCTCAAAGGGCCGATCGGAAGATCGAGCTCCAGGCAGATCGGGATCCGGTGACGGTCCGCGGTGTACCAGATCCGAAGGACCCCTTCTTTGTCCCCGAAGCTGTGGAAAGCGAGGGACGATTCTAAAAGGATGGCTTCGACCTCTCCGAGGATCTTGGAGGAGAACCTCAGGCTCTTCGATTGAAAAAGCAATTGACGAAACCTCACCCCATCGAAGATCGAGAATCGGATGTCCCGGTCGGTCGGAAGGCCTTCCTTCAGATGGTACCGGGCGAATATCGCCAGCGGATCGTAGGCTTCGGACGGGAAGAAGACCTCTCTTCTTTCGCCCGATCCCTTTTTCTCAACCATGGCCTTGTGACGGAGAGGATCGAAGGTAATGGTCTCCGAATACTGTTTCTTTTGGATGAAGAGGCCCTCCTGATCGATCTCCTTGACGTAGCGAATGGAGGTGAAGGGTTCGGTTTCCATCAGAGAGGCGAAGCGGTTGTTCATCCGGAAGAATATTTTGGGAAGGGAGAGGGAGGTGACCCTCGCCTCGATCTTCCAATGAGACCTTTCTTCCTTCCCGGGGCCGTGCCCGATGCTCAGGGTGGCTTTCAGGGCCGGCATGCCCCATTTCCTCGCCGTATAATGGAAGACCCTCTCCTTTCCGTTGTCCCGGTGGGGGAAGGCGGTCTCTTCCCTGCCGTCGGCGAAGGTGATCGAAGGAAAAAGGATCAAGAAGATCGTTAAGGGAAGCCAAAGGCCGAAGATCGTTTTCTCGAAACCTTTTCCCATCCTCAAATCATTTTTCCATCCCATCGATGAATCGTCCAGAGAACCCGAATTCAAGGGTGGCCGTGAACATGCCCTTAACCACAGTCCGAATAGCCACAGAGGCATTTCATGCAACCCTCCTCAAAGAGGAGGGGGCCCCCACATTCCGGGCAGGCGCCCCTCTTAAACCAGGGGCCCATCTCACGGCCCCCTTGCGAAGACCCAACGCCCTGGCCAGGGGCCTTCTGGTCTTGGGAATGTCCTTCCAGCCCCGCCATCGCTGAACGGCTCTGGCCGGCCTTCATCTTTTGAAGATGCCACTCGATGGCCTTGGCCACGGCATCCGCACAGGAGAGGATCTTCCCGTTCTGGTGCCAGACGGGCATATGACAGCTGATCCCTTTCAACTGTCGGATCACGTCCTCGGGTTCGATATCCGATCGGAAGGCCAGCGAGACCAATCGGCCGATCGCCTCGGACTGCGAGGCGGCGCATCCGCCCGCCTTTCCGATCTGGTTGAAGATTTCGAAGAGACGGCCCTCCTCGTCCACGTTGACCGTGACGTAGAGGTTGCCGCAACCCGTTCGGATCTTCCAGGTCGACCCATGAATCACGTCCGTCCGAGCCCTCGGCTTCCTCTCTATTTTCGAAGGTTCCCTGCCCTCTCCCGAGGATTTTCCATCGGGGCTCCCCAATCCCTTGTAGAGGACCTGCTTCTGCCTGCTCCGATCCCGGTAGATCGTCACGCCTTTGCATCCCAACCGATAGGCCAGCTGATAGACCTTGACCACGTCTTCGACCGTGGCCTCGTGGGGGAAGTTGACGGTCTTGGAGACGGCATTGTCGGTGTATTTCTGGAAAGCGGCTTGCATCCGGATATGATCTTCGGGAGAGATCTCATGGGCGGTGACGAAGAGGCGTCGGAGGTGTTCCGGGATCTCTTCGACGTCTTGGATATGGCCGCTTCGGGCGATCCGGTTCATCAGGGCCTCGGAATAAAATCCCTCCTTCTTCGCCGTCTCCTCAAAATAGGGGTTGACCTCGAGAAGTTCTTTTCCATCGAGGACATGGCGGACAAAGGCCAGGGCGAAGAGAGGCTCGATTCCCGAGGAGGCCCCGGCGATGATCGAGATCGTCCCGGTGGGCGCGATGGTCGTCACGGTGGCGTTTCTCATAGCATCCCAGCGCTTTCGAAGGACGCTCCCTTCAAAATTTGGAAAAGAACCTCTCCGAAGGGCCAGATCGCGGGAGGCCCGCTTCCCTCTCTCCTGGATGAAGGCCATGATGCGTTCTCCCACCTCGAACGCCTTGGGATGATCGTAAGGGATGCCCAACTGGATGAGAAGGTCGGCGAATCCCATGACGCCCAGGCCGATCTTTCGGTTGGCCTTGGTCATGGCCTCGATTTGGGGAAGGGTGTAGCGATTCATGTCGATCACATTGTCGAGGAAATGAACCGCCTCTTCCGTGACCGAGCCCAGCCGCTCCCAGTCGATCTCTCCGCCCGTGACCATGTGAGCGAGGTTGATCGAACCTAAGTTGCAGGATTCGTAGGGAAGAAGCGGCTGCTCGCCGCAAGGATTGGTGCTCTCGATCATTCCGACCTGGGGAGTTGGGTTGTCCTCGTTGATCCGGTCGATGAAGATAATCCCGGGGTCCCCGTTTTTCCAGGCATAGTAGGCCATCCTCTCGAAGACCTCCCGGGCGTCGAGGTGATTGACGATCTGGTGGGTTCGTGGATTCCGAAGGGGATACGACCCTCCCTTTTCGACCGCCTCCATGAATTCGTCCGTGGCCGCCACCGAGATGTTGAAATTGTTGAACCGGTGGTCCTCGTCCTTGCACTTGATGAAGTCGAGGATGTCGGGATGATCCACCCGGAGGATCCCCATGTTGGCCCCCCGGCGGGTGCCGCCCTGCTTGATCGCTTCGGTGGCATGGTCGAAGACGCTCATGAAAGAGACCGGGCCGCTCGAGACCCCCTTGGTCGATCCCACCACATCGTTCTTGGGCCGGAGCCTCGAAAAGGAGAAGCCCGTTCCTCCTCCGCTCTTCTGGATCAGGGCCATCTGCTTGACCGCGTCGAAGATCTCCTCCATCGAATCTCCCACCGGGAGGACGAAACAGGCGGAGAGCTGTTGAAGTTCTCTGCCCGCATTCATCAGGGTGGGCGAGTTCGGGAGAAAGTCGAGGGAGGCCATCAGGTTGAAGAACTTCTCCTCGATCGCTTCGAGGTCGGCCGAAGGATCATAAAGGCGGTCGGCCTGGGCGATGTTCTTCGCCACGCGGCGGAAGAGGTCCTCGGGAGTCTCGATGACCTCGCCGGTGGAATCTTTTATCAAGTACCGTTTTTCAAGAACGGCCATGGCATTAGGTCTCAACGGGATCGCCACCATTTCCTCCCGTAATTCAGCGGTTAATTTTTGAGGTGCACAAGATCTATTTGCCTTAAAGAAAGTTAACACAATATTTAGGAGTGTCAAGGAAAATTTCTCGACGATTTAAACTGGAAGGGTTGACAATCCCATGAAAAGGCCCTAGGATGGTTTTGGTGGTGAGGATCGCCCCCTATTTGAGACAAAGAGAGAGAAGGGATGATCCGCCAATTTTTCGGCAAGGTTTATAAGATCGAGCTTCCCATCCCCTTTCCCTTGGGGACGACCAATGTCTACTTCATCGACGATGCCCCTAAAACCCTCGTCGATACCGGGATCAGGACCGATGCCTCTTTCGAGACCTTGAGGAGGAGTCTCCAGGAGTTAGGATTTTCCATCGAATCAATTGAGCGGATCCTGGTCACCCACGGCCATATCGACCATTACGGACAGGCCCAGAGGATCTCTTCCCTCTCCGGCGCTCCCATTTACATCCACCCGAAGGAGTACGGTCGGATTCGTTCTCTCATCCACACCTTCGGTCCCCTGAAATCGATCCTGCTCCGAAACGGCGTTCCAGAAGAGCTGGTCCATCAGGCCGTGGGCTTCATCGGGTCGGCCCAGAAGCTGGCCGATCCCCTCAGCGAGGCCTTCTTCCTCGAAGAGGGGGAGACCATTCCCTTCGCCTCCATGACCTGGAAGGCCATCCACTGCCCCGGCCACAGCCCCGGCCTGCTCTGCTTTTACTGGCCAGAAAGAAAGGTCCTCTTCACTGGCGATCATCTTCTCAAAGAGATCACCCCCAATCCGGTCTTGAACGTTCCTGACAGCCGGTCGCCCCTCCGCTACTCGAGTCTCCAGGACTATCTCTCGTCCCTGAAAAAGCTGGAGGGTTTCGAAATCGATCTCCTCCTTCCCGGCCACGGAGAAGAGGTGGACGATGCTAAGGCCCTCATCCGGAAGATCACCGAACACCATCGGGAGAGGATGAATCACGTCCTCGCCTCTCTCTCCAGGGGTGAGAAGACGCCCTACGAGATCGCCTTGGACCTCTTCCCGGGCGTCCCTCCCTTCGAGGTCTTCTTGGGCATCTCCGAGGCCGTGGGCCATCTTGAAATCTTGAGGCAAGAGGGCAAGGTCTTCCTGAAAGAGAGGGAGGGGAAGGACTATTACGCCTTGGAGCAGGAGATCGCCTCCGTTCCGGGTTGAGCCCCCATGATCATCCTCCCTTCTCCTCCTGGATCTTCCTGGCCCTCTTGATCTCGTCGAGGTAGTATCGGATCAGGGGCGACATCTCGGGCGGCTGCCAGTCGGTCTTCTTCGGATCTTCGGGCCAGGTGAAGGGGAGGTGGATCACCTCTCCCGGTCTGGTCGCCTTTTCAAAGACGGAGAGGGCTTCGAGAAGGACCTTTCTCTGTCCCTCCCGGTCTCCAATCTGTCCCACAGGCCTGCCGTAAGGATACTCGATGGCCGCCACGCGGGGAATGCCCACGGCCCGCGTAAACTCCCAGGTTGGACTGAGGACCACCGTTGAAAAACCCTTCTCCTCGAGGAACCTCGCCGCCAGTCCGACGGACTGACAACAGAAGGGTCAAGCGGGTGTGAGCAGAACCGCCTCCACGCCTTCCTCCCTCATATGCCTCGAGATGGGCTCGATGGCCTCGCTGAGAAATTCGGTGCTCTGCCATTGAAATCCATAAAAGGAGTAGGCCGTGGGAGCCAGCCTTCCGATCACGCCCTCCTCCTCCAATTCCGCCATCCTCTGGAGAGGGAGGACGACGTTGATGTCCTCCTTGACGAGGGTTGTGTTGATATGGAGGTGATTGCACTCGATCTCCTTTTCCGTTGTCCCTTTGGGGATCTTCCGATAGGAGCGATCGCCCCAGAGAGGCTCCCGCTTCTCCCTCTCCATGTCGAAGGGCGGGTCGGCCTTCAGGCTGATCCCTGCACTCGTCACCAGGGCGAAGGTCGTCTGGTTCAAAGGTTTCGAAAGGGGTGTCCAGGGGATCGTCCCCTGATAATCGCCATCGGGGATGAACGTCTTCACCCACGCCTTAAGCCCGGGGGGAAGAAACCGGAACCCATCCACGATCTTCCTCTGATCCATGATCTCCTCCTTTCTCGTAGATTTCGAGCCATCCCCTCTCATGGGGCCCCCAAGATCATCGCTCCTCCCAAGAGGTATCAAAAGGCCGAGGTTTTGTCAAATCGCCCGAAAAATGGCGCCTGGTCTATCAAATCCATTGACACCTCTTCGTCCTGAGGATAGAATTTCGAAAACCTCCTGGAAGGCCGGTCCCTTCCAAATCCCATTCGTAGGAAAGGAGCCTCCGATGATGTGGCAAAGATCCTTAACGGCCTTGACCTTGGCCCTGTGCCTGACGACTCCCCTGTGCGGCTGGGCAGCGGGAGATTTCGAATGGATGGCCGAGTTTAACCTGCGAGCCGAAGCAGACATGTCCCATTTCAGGGCAAGGCTTGCGGCCCGTTTTAAAGTGGGAGAGCCCCTGATCGAGAAGGTCCTAAGCCAGGTGGCCAAACCGGCCGAGGCCTATCTGGTCTTTCGTCTCGGGGAGATGTCGGGCAAACCGCCCGAAATCGTCCTCGAGAGATATAAATTGGAAAAGGGAAAAGGTTGGGGGGAACTGGCCAAGGGCCTGGGCATCAAACCGGGCTCCCCAGAGTTCCACGCTTTAAAAAGGGGGAGTGACCTCTACGAAGAGAAGGAAAAAAGAAGGGAGAAGACGAAAGAGAAGGGAAGGGCCAAGGGCAAATCTTAGTGGGTTTGGACCATGCGATTCGGTTTCCACATCTCCATTTCGGGCGGCTTTTCGAAGGTCGTGGAGAGGGCTGAGATCCGGGGTTGCGAGACCATCCAATTCTTCTCTCGAAATCCAAGGGGATGGGATTACGAGCCTCTCGATCCGGAGGACGTGGAGATCTTCTCCCGATCGGTTCAGGCATCGGGCCTTTTTCCTCTCTTCCTCCACCTTCCTTACCTTCCCAATGTGGCCTCGAAGACCTCGAAATTTTACAGACGTTCGATCGAGTCGATCGTCACCGACCTCAAGAGGGCAGAGAGGTTAGGCACCCCGTACCTGATCATCCACATTGGCCACCGTTTGGAATCCTCCGAGGAGGAGGCCATGGAGGCCGTGATCGAGGCCGTGAACCTGGCCTTTGCCCAGGCAAAGAATTCCACCACCCTGTTGTTGGAGAACACCGCCGGACAGGGGACGGAGATCGGCTACGACTTCGGCCAGATCGGAAAGATCCTCGAGGGGATCGAGGAGAGGGAGAGGGTCGGCATCTGCCTCGATGTCGCCCATGCCTTCGAAGCGGGTTACGATCTTTCCAACCGAGAGGGGATCGATCGAACCCTCGATGCCTTCGACCGCACCATCGGCTTGGAGCGTCTCCATCTCCTTCACCTGAACGATTCCAAGACCCCTCTGGGATCGCGAAAAGACCGACACTGGCACATCGGGGAGGGCTATATCGGGCTTGAGGGGNTTCGACATCTCATCAATCACCCCCGTTTGAGACATCTTCCCGGCATCATGGAGACGCCGAGAAAGGATACGGTGGAAGATTTGAAGAACATGAGGGTGATCCGGAGCCTCGTGGAGTAACCCTTCTCGGGAGCTGGGTCTCCAACGAAACCCCGAAAAGGCCGAAGAGCCACCTCCCTTGGGCCTTGGATCGCCCATGAAAAACCCCTGCGAATAGAGACGGAAGACCCCCGGGGGGCCGGAAGATCGCGATGCTTCCTCCCCAGATCCCTCATTACAGCGTCGGTCCTTTCATCGGCCTCGTCGCCAACGCCGTGATGTCCATCCTCTGCCTCGCCATCATGGCCCTTTATTCCCATTACCGCCCCCTGAGGAGCCTCTTGCTCTTCTACCTCCTCTCCACGTGTCTGTTCCTCGGCTGGGTCATCTATGGATTTCAGGGGTCTCCCCGGACCATCCTGTTAGGATATCGGATCGACCTCGCGGCCCTCGCCCTTCTGCCGGCCAGCTGGTCCTGGTTCACGGCCTCCCTCTACGGCCAGAGGCTGGGCAGGCTGCCAAAGGGTCTGGTCGTCGCGGGATCGCTTTTGGCCCTCCTCGCCCTTTTCGGAAAGGGTCCCTGGTTTTTGGGACTCCCCCTCGAGCCCCATGACATGGCCACAGACATTCTAAGACCCCAATCCAAACTGCTCAGGCCTTTGATCCACCTCTTTGCCCTGAGCGCTGGGGTTTTCTACTGCCTCGCCTTTGTCAAAAAGTTTCTGAGGCGAGAGGGGCCGGGTTATCTCTATCCCTTTGCGACGGGCATGATCCTCTGGCTCATCGGCGGGGGCCACGATGCCTTGCGCTCTTCTGGCCTGGCGACCCTCTTCGATGGGCAGATCCTCTGGTTCACCTCCCTCTGGCTCTCCATCTTTCTTTCCCTTTCAGTGGCCCTTCATTTCCGATCCCTCGAGAGGGCGGTGCGGGAGACGAAGGATGTTTTCGAAAAGTTCGTCCCGCCCGCTTACCTCCGGCGGATCGCCACGGCCGGCCTCGGCTCGGTTCGGCTGGGCGAGGCGGACCAGCAGACCGCGGCCATCCTCTGCTGCGATATTCGGGGATTCACCGCCTTATCGGAACGCCTCTCCCCGGTCCGATTGATTCACCTGGTCAACCAGCTCTATGAAGAGATCGCCCTTATTGTGAAGGGCCGAGCGGGCGTGATCGACAAGTTTCTCGGAGACGCCGTGCTCTGTCTCTTCGAAGGATTGGAAGCCGCACGGCGGGCCGTGGACTGTGGCATGGAGATCCTCTCCTCGGTCAAGGGCTTCAATCGAGCCCATGCGATCTCAAAGGAGGATGAAATCCAGATAGGGATCGGCCTCCACTTCGGACCGGTCATCCTGGGAACGATCGGTTCTAAGGATCGGATGGATTCCACGGTCTTAGGGCTTACGGTCAATCTGGCCAAACGTCTCGAAGAGTTGACGAAGTCTATGGGAGTGGCCATGCTCCTTTCCGAGGAGGTGGCCTCTCAGCTGCCCGGGGGATACTCCGCTCGATTGCGGGATTTCGGAGAGGTGAGGGTGAAAGGGAGTTCTTTTCCCATCCGGGTCTATGGGGTCGATGCGGAGGATTGACATTTCAGAGGGGCCGAGCTGCCTTTTAGAAAAGGCTGAACTTGAGGTATCTCCTCGGGTTCGTTTTGATCTCTCTGAGGAGCTCTCTCAACTCTAAGGCTGCCCCCCGAAACTCCTCGAGCGTCCTCTCCATCTCTTTGCTCAAGGTCTGGTCTTTCAGCAAAGCCCCGGCCAACCCCTCCCCTTCATCGATCCTCTTCAAAATGGAGGAGAGATGGGCTGTGGATCGGCTCAGTTGATCGTAGAGGGAGGGGTCCTCGATCATCCGTCTCAGCGTCCCCGTCTTCTCGTTCAATCCCCGGCTGAAGACCTCGAGGTCGCGAACCAGAGGCCCTGCGTTTTTGAATACCTGCTCTGCGGCAGAGGCCGTGGCCAGGGCCTTCTCGTAGAGCGAGGGGTCCTCCAAAAGCCTTTTAAAGGTCCCCTGGCTCTCGGCGACCTTTTGGCCGATCTCTTCCACGGATTCCTTCGTCTTCTGGGTCACCTCCTCGATGGAGGAGACCGCGGATAGGACCCTCTGGTAGAGGGTTGGATCTTCGATGAGCCTCCGGAACGTCCCCTCGGAGGTCCTCACCTCTTCGAGGAGGGTCGAGAGGGTCTGGAGGCTTCGATTGAGATGGTCGTAGATGGAGGGATCCTTCAGGAACTTGGAGAGCGTCCCCCCGCCCTCGTCGATCTTCAGGATGAGGTTGTCCAATCGCTGGATCACATCGCCCACCTTCCCGATCGAGGCCCCAGCGGTCTCCATGATCTCCGAGATCTCGACCGGGACCATACCCTTGATCATGTCCCCATCCTCAAAAGGATCGGCCTTCGGAGAGCCCGTGGTGAGTTCGATATATTTGTCGCCCAGGAGGCCCATCGTCATGATGGTGGCCCGGGCATCCTTCTTGAGGAAATTCTTGAAGTCCTTTCGGAGGGAGATCGTCACCACCGCGCCGAGGTATCGATCGAGACGAATGTCCTTGACCGACCCGACCTCGGTCCCGAAGATCCAGACGGGGGCCCCCTTCCTGAGACCCCTCACATCTTGAAATTGGGCCTTGATTTCGATCTTGGGAGAGAGGATCTTTTCGATCCCTCCGGCGAAGAAGACCGCGATCAGGAGGATGAGAAGGCCGAGCGTGACCACCACGCCCACCTTCAATTTGGACCATCGCAGCTGTTTTCGCATCTCAAACATCGTGTCCCTCCATCGGTCGATCCGTCAACGGTTTCCTTCGAGGTTCAGTTCCCTTAGAAAGATTCGGATTTCAGGGAGGGTGGATCGCAACAAGGCCTCCCGGTCTCCGTCGAAGACGATCCTCCCTCCCTTCAAAAACATGAAACGCCGGGCCAGCCTGAAGGCATCGAACATCTTGTGGGTGACGAGGATGAACCCCCCTCCCTGGTCAGCGATCTCCAGGATCAACCGGCAGATGACGTCAGCACTGATGGGGTCCAGGCCGGTCGTGGCCTCGTCGTAGAGGAACATCTTCGGTTCGAAGGCGGCCATCGCCCTCATGATGGCCACCCTCCGTTGCATCCCCCCGCTTAGTTCCTCGGGCATCTGTCCGATCGCCTCTTCCAGGCCGACCCTTTTTAGGAGGTCCCTCACCTTCCGGTCGATCTCCTCCTCGGTCATCTTCGTATATTCCCGGAGCGGAAAGGCCACGTTCTCCTTCACGCTCAAGGAGTCGAAGAGCGCCCCATCCTGAAAGACCATGCTGAATTTGGTCCGCACCCCCCGGAGTTCTTCCTCGGACTTGCCGGCAATGTCCTCGCCGTCGATGTAGATCTTCCCCGAGTCGGGCGCGAGGAGGCCGATGATGAGCTTCAGAATGGTCGTCTTTCCCTCTCCGCTCCCTCCGAGGATGGCCACCCGTTCCTCGTCATGGATGGAGAAGTTAAGGTCTTCCAGGACGGTGCGATTCCCGTAGGCAAAGGAGACGTTCTCGAATCGGATCATACGCTGAACCCCAACAGGTAGAGGAGGATCCGGGTCAGGACGAAGTCGGCCACGATGATCGCGATGAAGGAGAGGACCACGGCCCGGGTCGTGGTCCTCCTCAGACCGGTGGCCCCTCCTCGGGTCGAGAGGCCCATGTAACAACTGATGCAGGCGATGAGATACCCGAAGATGAAGGGTTTGATGGAGCCCGCCAAGACATTTTCATAGATCAAGATATCCCGTATGGAGCTCCAGAAGAAGGTCCCGCTCTGATGGCTCACAAAGACGGCGATATAGTAGGCACCGAACAGGGAGACGGCGTCTCCGATGATCGTCAGGACGGGAAGCATGGCGATCGAGGCCCAGAGCCTCGGCGTGACCAGTTTCTTGACGGGATCGACCCCGAAGACGCGCAACGTATCGACCTGATGGCCCAGGACCATCGAACCCAGTTCGGAAGCCATCCCCGAACCGACCCTTCCGGCGAAGATGAGGGCCGTGAGCACCGGCCCGATCTCCCGGATGATGGAGATTCCCACCACCTTGCCCGTGTACATCTTCAACCCGAGCCTGGAGAGTTCCGCAGAGAGCTGGAGGGAGAGGGCCATTCCGATGAAGAGAGAGATCAGGAGGACGATGAAGAGGGACCCCGATCCTGCATAGTCCATTTGTTCGACCAGGTCCCTCGCGTAGAAGGGTCGTCTGGCCACCCCCATCAAACCATGGTAGGAGAGGAGGTAGAAGTCCTGCAGGCCTTGGATGAGTTCTCGGAGAGGCCTCTTCCGCATAGGGCTATAGTTTATCAAATTTTTCTTTCATGGTTCAATGGAAAAGGCTCACCCTTCAAGCTCCTGCCGAGGCAGGTCTTTTGATGTGAGAAGAGGGGGTGAGACAAAGGAACGGGAGGTCCTTGGCGATCAGGGTCGGGGCAAACCCGTTACTGGATCGTCTCTCCAGGCTTCACCACCAAGACCTTCGTCTGGGGGACCTCCCTCATCAATCTTTGATATTCCTCAACGGTTCCGGTCAGGACGGGAAAGGTCCCGTAATGGATCGGGATCACATACCTCGAACCGAGGAGTTTGGCCGCATAGGTGGCCTCCCTCGGATCCATCGTGAAGTGGCTTCCGATGGGCAGGATGGAAAGCTCCGGTCGGTAGAGCTCCCCGATGATCTTCATGTCTCCGAAGACCCCGGTGTCGCCGGCGTGATAGAGGGTGAAGCCATTCTCGAAGCGAATCACGAACCCCACCGGCTCCCCCGTGTAGATGACCTGATCGCCCTCGGTCACGCTCGAGCTGTGAATCGCATGGACCATGGTAATGGCGATCCCGTGGGAGGTGAAGGTCCCGCCCTTGTTCATCCCCGTGACATTCTTGGCGCCCTTCCGGGTCAGGTATCTTCCCAGCTCGGGCTGGACGACGATCCTCGCATTCGTCTTCTCGGCGATCGCCAGGGTATCTCCCACATGGTCTCCATGGCCGTGGGTCACCAGGATGAGATCGGCCTTCTCCACGGTCTTGTGTTCCGGCGGGGTCTTCGGATTCTGGCTCAAAAAGGGGTCGATATAGATCACCACGCCTTTGGGCGAGACGAATTTGAAGGCGGCATGGCCGAGATAGGTGATCTTCACCTCTCGGCCGATCTCCTCGGCGTGAAGAGGAAGTAGAAGGGAAAGGAAAACGCTCGTCAACACACCTAACATGAGACTCCAGAATTTCATCGCGACCTCCTCCTTTTCGTTTGGATTTCCATCGCCCTATCTCTCCCCTTTTAGCCGTGTGGGAAGGAAAACCGAGATGGTTTTTTGGGGGTGACGACACCGTCTCCAAAGGGGAGAGGCCGGTTTAATCTCCGATCCCATCCATGGGGGAAGACTCCTTTTGGAAGATCCCTTTTGCCCGCCAGAAGAGGTTGGAGAGGCCGCAGAGCCTCCTCCCCCAGAAGGGGGGCGAGGACCTTCGGGCGTCGGGGTGGATGAAACAGAACTTTTTGCATTTGAGCTGAAGCAGGCGCCTTTCGAACTCCCTGCCGTTCCTCACCCCTTCGAAATAGTCAGGGATCCAGTATCCAAGGGAGGAGAAGGCGTTCTCCCTGCCGGAGTGGTAATGATAAAAATCCATGAAGTTCCAAAGCCTGGTCTTCACCCCGAACCTTTCCGGGTCGAGATGCCAGGGGGAACCGGGCTCCAGTTCGATCGTGAAGGTCCGGATGCCTCTCACGTTGGGATAGCGGCTTCGGATCTCCCTCTGGAGCCGGATCGTCTGACCGAGGTCCTCCTCTCTTTCAAAGGGGACCCCGAGGGTGAAAAAGAGGTCACAGAAAACCCCGTGGTCTTTCAGCTGGTCGAGACACCCCATCAGCTCCCGGTTCGTGTAAGGATAACCCTTGTGAATCGCCCTCAGACGGTCCGATCCGACATCGGGAGAGAGGGCGAGGAGGGACTTCGGCCCTGGGAAGGTTTCCTTGAAAGATCGGATGAAGGCGGCCGTGGGCAACCCGAAGGCTTCGAAGAAGCATTCCATCTGGATCTTCTCCTTCCGGATGCGGGAGAAGAGCTCGAGAAAATAGTCCGGTTTGCCCGGGTAGGGATCGAAGCAAATGTGGAAGGTCTCGTATCCAAAGGAGAGGGCCTCCTCGATCGACTGAAGGACCTCCTCCACGCCTCTGAATGTAACCCTCTTCCGTCCCGTGATCGTGCTCTGACAGGGGATGTTTCCGCTGCACCAGGTGCACTGGACCGGACAGCCTCGGCCCAGGGGGAGGTGGTAGACGGGCGATTTGAGAGAGTACATCCAGAAGTTCTTCTCCTTCGACACACCCTTCACATAAAAAGGTTGACCGATGAACCGGATATAGGTGGAGTGGTTCTTGAGGAGTCGGAAGTTCGTGAAAGAGAGGCGATTCAGATCCGCTTCCGAAGCCACATAGGAGAGAGGGTTGACCAGAATCCTCCGGTTCCTTCTCCAGGTGAGATTGGGGATCGAAAAGAACTCCCTTTCTCCTTTCAGAAGGGCGCGGGCCAGTTCGAGAAGGGGGATCTCGGCCTCACCCCGGAGGATACCATCGACCTCATCGAAATTCCTTAAGATCTCTTCGTGGAAGAGGCTGGCGGTGAAACCTCCCAGAAGGAGGTAGGCCTGAGGGATGGACTGCTTCACCCTTTTGGCCACTTCGAGGACATCGTAACTCTGGTGGTGCCAGTGGAGGTCGAGGGCCACGATCCGAGGGTTCTTCTGACGGATATAACGAATCAATGAGAAACGGGGGTCTTCGATCCATTCCACGCCGAGGTGGAGGACCTGGGAGGGGAAGCCGTTTCGATCAAGAAAATCGGCAAGGGCCAAGAGGCCCATGGGAAGGAAATTGATCCAGAGGAAGGAGCCGATCGGTCGATAATAATTTCTCAATTTGGGGACGTGAACGAAGAGGCAATCCACCCTTTCCATCGCTCGAATTGTAAGATGGATCACCAAAAGATTGCAACTTGCCTCGGCCTTCGGCTTCTATAGAGGGGCCCTCCTCCCTCACGAATCGCTTAGGGCCTTTTCCTCCTTTGGGATAGGGCCCTGGCCGCGAAGAGGCCAGAGAGGCTTGCGCCCACGATGCCATGGGAAGGCCGGGTGTAGTGGCCCACCTGATAGAGGCCAGGAATGGCTGTTCGATGGGAGGGGCGAAAGGGTCCGATCTGTTCGGGGGTGGAGGCCAGGCCGTACATGGCGCCCTGTTCGTTTCCAGTATAGCGCTCGAGGGTAAGGGGGGTGGCGGCTTCGTAAAAGAGGAGATGGTCGGACAGGCCGGGGATCAATTTCGATTCGAGCTGTTGGATCAGCTGTCTGCAGAAGGTCTCTTTCACTTCTCGGTATTGGGCAGGGTCCTTCCTGCCCCATGTTTCACGGTAGGCATAGGGGGCGAGGGCAAGGACCTTGAGCACGTGTTTCCCCTCCGGAGCCAAGGAGGGATCGAGGATGGTCGGTACGGTCACGATCAAGGTTGGATTCTTCGGCACCTCGCCCCTTCGCATCATCCGGTACTCCTCCTCGAGGTCCGAGATGGATCGAAGGTAGGTGAAATAGGGAACTTTCAATTCTTTAAGATTTAAATCCGTGGCCAGATAGAGGATGAAGCAGGAGAGGGAGTATTCGAACCGCCTCGCCCTTCTTTCGAAGGGCCCACGGAATTCTCGAGGAAGCCTTCGAATGAGGTGGTTTGGGTTGATGTTCGAAAGGATCAGGGGTGCGAGAAAGACTTCTCCCCCTTTCGTCAGAAGGCCTTGGACCTTTCCGTCCTTGATGAGGATCTGATCCACCTCGTTTCTAAAAAGGATCTCTCCTCCGTAGCGGACCAATGCCTTGACCATGGCCTCCGGAAGCCTTCCCATCCCGCCCTTCGGGTAAAAGACCCCTTCCATCAAGGCCTTGTTGAGGAGGGCGGCCACAAAGAGAAAGGAGAGGCGAGAAGGGGGTTCCGTTGCGGGGAGGGTATGGAGGGCCATCTTGATCTCCCTCGATTCGAAGAGAGGATCGAGGACCTTCTGATGGGTGGCCCGGTGAAACCGGAGGAGATATCTGAAGGAGAAGGGGAGAAGAAGCCTCTTGGCGAGGGTCGACTTGGCATAGGCCTCCATCTCCTCTCCGATCCGTTTGACCAACCGAAGGTACTTCGTCAACCCCCTCTCTTCCCCAGGAAAGAGCCTCCTCAGCTGATCGATATAAGAGGAGAATCCTCCCCTTTCGAGGCGGATCTCGAACCCGGGATAGACATTATGAATCTCTTCGATCGGGATGAACTCGACCGCCTCGTGGGCATCGACCTCTTTCAGGATTTGGTAAAACTCGCCTCCCTCATGGCATCCTCCGACGAAGGCCCCTGTCGCATCGAAGGTGAATCCCCTTCTCCGGAAGGAGACCACATAGCCTCCGGGCTGATCCTCCTTCTCGAGGATGAGGACCCTCCATCCTTTTTTGGCCAAAAGGGCACCGGCCGTCAGACCCCCCATGCCCGCGCCGACGACGATGGCATCGTAGCTTTTAGGAGAGGCCACGACGACCCCCAAGGAGCATGAGCATCGAGGGAAGGAGAACGAGGGAGCCGATCAAGCAGGATCCCATCCCGAGGAGCGTCACCCAGCCCATCGAGGTGAGGGCCTGGTAGCGGGCCGTGACCAAGGAACCGAATCCGAGCATCGTCGTCACCGTACACATCGTCATGGCCCTGCCCGTTGTCCTTAAAGCCTGGGCCGGGTCTTTCGCCCCCTGCTCCAGGTAACGGTGCATCAGATGGATGCTGTTGTCGATCCCCATGCCGATGATCATAGGGAGGACGACCGCGTTGACAAAGTTGATCCGGATGCCCAGCAGGCCCATCGCCCCGAGCATCCAGGTGAGTCCGGTGGCAAGAGGGACCAAGGTCAACAGGGCCACCCTCCATTTTCGGAAATGGGAGAAGACCAGCAAGAGGATCATCAAAAAGGAAAGGGGCGAAAGGAGGAAGAGATCTTCCCTGATGAGCCTTAGGATCTCTGCCTCCACCCTCTCGGCCCCGGTCACCGAAACGCCCCGAAGCTCTCTCTCTAAGGCCTCGAGGGAGAGCCTCCCCCTCTGGTAGTAGATCGGCGTGGCGAGCCTGTAGGTCTCACCGGTGTGCTTGAGGAGGGGTTCGAGCCCCCTCTTGAAAGGGCTTCTTTCGAGCCGCTCGAGGAGGGCTTCGGGCTGAAAGATGGGTGCATCGCCCAGATGGATCGCTTCGAGGCTTCTTAAGAGCCCCTCGAACTCCTTTACCTCGAACCCGTTCGCCTTCAGGGCGTTCCGGAGGTCTTCCCTCACCCTCTCCCAGTCGAAAGACTCCCGAAGGGCCTTTAAGATCTTTCTCTGCCTCTCGGGGGAAGGGACGAGCGAGGCGAGGGAGACGAAGGATTCGATCTTACCTTCATTCTGATATCGATTTAGGACGGGAATCGTCTCTTCCTCTTTGGAGAGCAGACCGGAGAGGTCCCTCCCTTCCCGAACGAGCACGGCCTCCCATCGCCTTCCGCCGAAGGCCTTTGCCATCTGTTCGAGCGCTCCGAGGGATTGGACTCCCTTGGGTCTTAAATTTCTCAAGTCCTTTTCCACCTCGATCCGTAAGCCGTAGAAGGCCAGAAAGAGGGTTACTGCGGCGAAGCAGAGCACGACCGCCCTGGCATGGTTCCTTAGGAAGGAGGAGAGGGTTTGGTATCCGAGGCTCTGGAGAGCCGGATAGGCATGGGCCTTCTTACGGCCATCGATCCAGATGAGGAAAGAGGGGAGGACGAAGGTGATGCAGAGAAGGGCGCAGAGGAGCCCGACCGAGACGATGAAGGCCAGCTCCATGATCCCCCTTATGCGTGAGAAAAAGAGGATGGCAAAGGCCGAGATCGTTGTGAGGGCGCCGGTCCAGATCGCTGCGCCCGTCTCCGAGAGCGTGGTCTCCATGGCCGAGGAGACCTCCTTTCCCAGAGCCCTCTCCTGTTGATAGCGGTCGTAGAGGTGGAGGCCGAAGTCGATCCCCAGCCCGACCAGAATGGCGGCGAAGGCGCTCGTCAGAATGTTCAAGCTCCCTAAGGTGAGCGAGGCGATCCCCATGGTGAGTTGGATCCCGCCGAGGAGGGGGAGGCCGACGAAGAGGAGCGTCACCCACCTCCGATAGACCAAAAGGAAGAGGAGGAGGACGAGGATCAGAGAAGTGATAAAAGAACTTTGCATATCGAACCGGAGGGTTTTCGCCTCGGCTGTGGCAATGGGGTGGGCTCCGGTAAAGAAGACCTTGATGCCTCTGGCTTCCAGGGCAGTTCCCTCAGATACGAATTCTTTAAGCTTCTTCATCAGGTTGTTCGAGAAAGAGAGAGCGCTTGCAGGCTGCAGAGGTTCTGTGATGATCAGAAGGCTGTTTCCATCTTTCGAAAGAAAGAAAGGGCTTGACGCATCGAACTCCATGCCCTTCATCCCTGCGCTCCACTTCTCCATAAAGAGCCATCGAAGTTCCAGGGGATCGATCCGGATCAAATCTTTCATCGCAAAAGAAGCTTGGCTGACCAGAACCCTCCTGTTCTTACGAATCTGTTTGGAAATCTCAGCTTCTGTCCACTTCTCTTTCAGCTTCGGGATATCCTCTTCGTCGAGAAAAAGATAGGGATGGGTGAGAAAGAGCGAGAAAACGGGCATGGCTTTTTCAAGATCCTCCAGCTCCATTTTCTGGTAACGGACATTTTTAAAAGCGGGTTTCCCGTCGATCTCCATCTTCTTTAAACCCTCTGCCATCTCTCTGCCGAAATCGGTGAAGGGCTGATGTTCAGCTCCTTTTTCTTTCTCCAAGAGGATGAAGAGGAGATCGAACGTGCCTGCCTGTTTCAGATTCTCTAAATAGAGTTTGATCGCCCCCTTTTCCGCGGGAAAGAGTTTCAGAAAATCAGGATCGAATTGGAGCCTTCCGGTGAGGAGAAAGGCCATGGCAAACAGGCCGAGGAAGACGAGGAGGATCTTCCGATGATGAAAAAAACAGAGACGGGCGATGCCCTTGAGTATCTTCTTTCGCATGACGAAAAGAGAACTGTTGAAGAAAGATGAGAAGGATTATAACAGAAGCACGCCGGATATGAAAATTGGTGAGGAATTCGAGGGAATGATTGTTTTTTTCAGAGCAATGACCAGGGGATGGCAAATATATCTTTGCCCAGGGTCAAGGTTTCCGAGCCATTATAGACGACCAGACCTGCCTTCCAACCTGGGAGCATCTCTCTTAAGAAAAAAAGCGATCCCGCGTCCCGGATTCCCACTTTTTTTGCATATTTTACCTCAATCGTTACAATCTTTTTGCCCATTTCGAGGATGAAATCGACCTCTTTCTCTTTCCCTCCCTGTGTCCGAAAATAATAGAGATTTCCCCCGTGCATCGAAGAAAAAACGAGGAGGTTTAGACAGATATAAGATTCGAAAAGCATTCCCCTCATCGACTCCGTAATCTCTTCCGGGTGAGTCACACCGGTTAAAGCACAAACAAGGCCGGGATCAATAAAATAGGCTTTGGGCGATTTGATGATCCTCTTTGAAATATTAGCGCTATAAGGATTAAGTTTCACCAGGAGCCCTGTTATTTCAAGAAGATTAATATACCTACCAGCTGTAGCCTGAGAGAGTCCCGCATCCCTGGCGATTTCGCTTTGCCTTAGAATCTGACCGTTCCTCATGGCCAGAAGTCCCATCATTTTTCGAAAATCGGGAAGGTTAGTGATCCGGGTCAGGTCGCGCAGATCCCGTTCCAAATAGGTCCGGACATACCCTCTCCACCAGGAGGAGATTTCCTGGTCATCCGAGAGAAACAGAACTGGCGGAAGGGCGCCCCTGAACAACAATTCCTCAATCTTCCCGCGGTGCGGCTCCTTCAGCTGAGGAGGCTTCTTCTCTGGGAGGTTCATCATCCAGGTTGCGATGGGAGCCTCCTTTTCTTCTCTGTAAGCCATGGGGAGGAGTTCAAAATAGGTTGCCCGACCAGCCAGGCTTTCCGAAACCGACTTCATCAGGAGAAGATTGGTTGACCCGGAGAGAATAAATCGTCTATTCCGATCCCTATCCACAGCCCGTTTGACAGAGAGCAGGAAATCCGGGTTCCTTTGAACTTCATCGATGATCAAATGGTCTGAGATGGCCAGGAGCTCCTCTGGCCGTCTTTGGGCCATGGCAAGCATATCGAGATCGTCAAGGGTGATATACTGCCATTGGGGAGGAGCGAATTCATGCTGAAGGAGGGTGCTTTTCCCTGTTTGCCTCGCACCGCTCACCACAACGATTGGAGAAAAGGAAGTCGCTTTTTTAATCTGCTCAGCCAGCCACCGCGATTTGTAACGCCATTTCATTGCAGACATCTATACAATATCTATTATTTGCTGATGGAAAATATATCATTTAATGATCTAATTGTCAACAAAGCAATCCCCCGAATTAAGTTTGCCGATAGGAAAAGATTATGATAGGGCTAAAAATCCACTCCACACCTATCCATTAAGATCATGGACAAGGATTCCTCTTGGAATCAAGGTCTACATAGAGGAGAACAGAGAGCCCGGCCCCATACCCAGGGTTACAAATCCCTTTCATATTATCAAGGTGAAAAGTTATTCCTCCGTGATCTTCCAACGGTATCAACCCGAAGGTTTCTGCCGAGAGAATGAGGATTGCGAAAAAGATGAGCGTTGTAAAAAGAGGACGGGCGATTGTGAAGGGAATGGCCTATGTAAAACGAAACCCGAGGCCTGCCTCCAGGTATATCTACCTGTCTGTGGGTGTGATGGATGTGAAACGGCATTGGCAGGCGTCTTCTTGCGCGATATAGGAAGATGCGGAGGTCGATAATAATGGCTATTAGGTCGTTTGAAGTGACAGGTCCGGTTATGCCCTCAAAATAGGTCACGAAAAAAGGTTCAACCTTTATCGATTCACAGGGGGCGATCCTCGATCGCCCTTCAATTTTTTCTTGTTTCCTACAATCTCCTTCCTCATCCCTCTCTTTACAATAAGACCCTCCCCGATTACAATCCAGAGCCATGAGTTTCAGGAAGATCTTCAGCCGTGAGTTTCGGCTCACATTCGTGGCCCAGCTTGCCTTCTCTTCCTCCCTCTTCATCCTCATCCCGACCCTCCCGGTCTACCTCTCCCAGTTGGGCCGAGCGGAGGCCGAAATCGGCATTCTCATCGGGACCTCGAGCGTCTCCTCGGTCCTCATGCGGCCTCTGGTGGGATGGGCCCTTTTAAGGATCCCTGAGAGGAATTTTATGTTCGGGGGCGCTTCTCTCCTCGGCCTCTGTGCCATCGCCTATATCGTCCTCCCCCCTTTCTGGCCCTTTTTGGCCATCAGGGTCGTTCATGGGTTCGCCTTTGCCCTCTTTTATACGGCCTCGACGACCTACGTCACCCGGATCAGCCCGGAAGAGCACCGGGGCCAGAGCATCAGTTATTTCTTCCTCGCCTTCAACCTTGCCTTTGCCCTGGCCCCTTCCTTCGGGATGTTCCTGCTCAACCGTTTCAATTTCACCGTCCTCTTCCTGGTCTGTGGAGCCCTCTGTCTTGCCGCCCTTTTTCTGACCACCCGGCTGGAAAGGGGAGAGAAGGCCATCTTCGATGCGACCGGAGACCGATCCCTGATCTCCACCAAGGCCCTCCCTCCTGCGGTCCTCGCCTTCTTCACCCATATCATCTGGGGGGCGTTGACCACCTTCTTTCCCCTCTATGCCCTCGAAAACGGGATGAGGAATCCGGGTCTCTTCTTTACGGCCTTTGCGGCCATGCTCATCTTGGGTCGGATGTTCGGAGGGAAGATCCTCGATCTCTATCCGAGGGAACAGGTCATCTTCCCCTGTTTGATCACCTATATCGTGGCCACCCTCATTCTCGCCTTCTCGAAAACGACGCCGATGTTTATCTTGGCCTCCCTCATCTGGGGTGCGGGAAACGCCTTGGCCTTTCCTGCCTTTGTCGCCCTGGCCATCGACCTTGCCGGTTCCTCCCGCGGTCCGGCCTTAGGGACCTTTACCGCCCTTTCCGATCTCGGGATCGGGCTGGGAGCGGTGATCATGGGCGGGGTCTTAAGGTTGACCAATTTCCAAATCATGTTCCTCTCCCTTGCCTTGACCGGCCTCATCAATTTTCTTTTCTTCTACGGGGTCTTTGTTAAGCGAAGGCCTCGACGCTCTCCGTCAAGGGATGGGGACTGGGAGAGGTGAGGCCGACGGCCAGCCCCCTTTGTCCTCGGCCTCAAAAGGGGACCTAAACGCATCGCAGAGCTTCCGCAGAGGGCCTATAATTTACCCGGGGAGGGAGATTCGCAGTTTCTCAAAGGGGGATTCGAACTCGCGGAGGAGGCGATGGGCCTCGTCCAACGAAACCGGCTGGAAGCGAACTCGGTCCCCGGGTTTCAACTGGGCCACCCGGGTCAGGTCAACGGAGAGGAGGGTGGCGATCTTCGTATAGCCACCGGTGACGAGTTCGTTCAGGATGATGATCGGTCTCCCGTCTCCCGGAACCTGGATGGCACCGGGGAGGAGACCTTCGGAAATGATCGATTCTTCCACGTCGGGCCTCCGCTCGATGGAGGGCCCCAGAAGTCGAAGCCCGATCCGATCGGATTGGGGCGAGACCTCATAGGTCGCTGTCGAAAAGGTCTCCAATCCCTTTTCCGTGAAGTGGTCTTCTTGCGGACCCCAGAGGACCCTGAGGTGGGTCTCTTTTTCGAAGGTGGGGATCCACTCCGATGGAAATCGCAATCCCACCCGATCCATGGGAGAGGGGATGGAAGGTCGAAAGAGGATATCTCCCTTCTTTAAGGGTCTTCCTTCAAGGCCCCCGAATCTTCCCGTGAGGAAGGTCGAACGGCTCCCCATCACCTCGGGCACCAGAACCCCCCCGCGAATCGAAAGATAAGCTCGACATCCAGACCGGACCTTCTTGAAGGCCAAGACATCCCCTTCGATGAGGAGATGGGTCCTCCACATCTCCAGGGGCTCGCCGTTGAGCGTCGGGCCGAGATCTCCTCCTGTAATGGCGATGGTGACCTCCTGGAGCGTTTTCAACTTCAGGCCCGCAAGCATCGTTTCGAGACAGGCCTCGTTCCCAAGGTTGCCCACAAGGAGGTTGGCCGCTCGGTAGGAGAAGGGATCGAGGGCGCCCGAGGGAGGCACGCCAAACTGGCCAAAGCCGAACCTGCCTCCATCTTGGATCGTGGTCAGAATCCCTGGGTCCAGGACTTCAAAGGCGGCTATCCGTTCCATTCGAGGAACTCCTTCTCGCTGATGGGATAGAACTGAACCCGATCTCCCATCCGGAGGAGGGCAGGCGGGTCTCGATGAGGATCGAAGAGCTCGACCGGCGTTCGACCGATGATCTGCCATCCTCCGGGGCTTTCCATCGAGTAGATCCCGGTCTGCCTCTGGGCGATCGCCACAGAGCCTTTGGGCACGGAGAGCCTCGGAGTCTTTAACCTCGGGGTAATCAGGGCCTCGGGAAGTTCTCCCATATAAGGGTAGCCCGGCATGAAGCCGATCATGTAGATCAGGTAGGGTTTGCTGCAATGAAGCCGGATCACCTCTTCAGGCGTGAGGCGATGGTATTGGGCCACGAACTCGAGGTCCGGGCCATAGGGCCCTCCGTAGACGACAGGGATTTGGGTAAGCTTTGGCTCCGGAAGGACAAGCCCCTGGAGTCCCGCTTCGATCTCCCGGAGTTGCTCTTTCAAGGCATTGAGGGAGAGGATCAAGGGGTCATAGCGGATGAGAAGGGTGGTGTAAGCGGGGATGACCTCGATGATCCCGCCGAGCGATTTCGCTTGGAGGGCGAGGGCCATCCTCCTCACCCTCTCATTCACCTCGGCCGAGATCTCCTTTCCGAAATCGAGGAGGAGTCCCCGATCCCCCACGAGCCGAAACCCGATGTTGAAAGGGGGACCCCCTTGCCATTTTAACATTTAATATTTCCCTCCCTTCCCGTTTGCCTTCAAAATTTTTGTCCCCCCAAAGCCCGCTTCCTCACCGCCCTGTGAGTCCCATCCTTGCTTTCACCCATCCTTTTCTGTTTTCCCGAAAAGCCGCAGGGTATAAATCCCTTTTGGCAAAAAGGCTGCCTCGTCCCCAAAAAGGTTGCATGACTGCAAAAGATTGTTTTTGGGAGAAGACCTCGCCCGGTCTTATCAACGAGGGAACATGATTCCTTAGGAGAGCCCATTCGTAGCAAGGTTTGAAGGTCCTGATAAAATGTTTCCCTTGCCAAGGTGATCACGGAAGATGGCTTTCTCTCCATCCTCCAGAGGATCACCTGACGCAAAGCTCCGGGGGGATCTAACCTTGCCTGATAGGGCATGGCCTATTCATAGCATAGATTTTCATAAAAGCCAAAAACGGACGTTCCCAGGGGGAGTACAGAAAAAAGATTCCAAAAGATTCAAAAGGTTGCCAAGTGCGACAGTTAGGGCCAGCCGAGGAAACGTTTGATCTCCTCGGTGAGCTGGGGAAACGGCGATGGCGTGAACGAGAGAAGAAAGACGAGGAACATGAAACCTCCCATGGCCTTTCTCCTTCCGTCGAGCGGGGTTTCATCGTCCAGGGGCCTTGGATGGCGAAAGCCGAAGAGGACCATCAGGATGAGCAGCAGGAACCACCCCGGATTCAAGAAGACCGTGATGAAGCCCATCGCGGCGATGGCGATTAGAAAGACGGCCCGGCTCTTTTGGCCGAAGATGGCGTAGGCGATGTGGCCCCCGTCGAGCTGGCCCACGGGAAAGAGGTTGAGGGCGGTGACGAAGAGGCCCACCCATCCCGCGTAGCCGATGGGATGGAGGATCACTTCGAACCCCTCCGGGATATCCCCGAGGACCAGTCGCTGAACCAGGGCGAAGAGGAGAGGGTCTGCTAGGTGGAGGGTCGTCCCCTCCTGAATATGCGCCCTCGGAATTAAAGTGGAGAGCTTCAACCCGATGGCGATGGCTGGGAGGCTCAGGAGGAAACTGGTCAGGGGGCCTGCTACTCCGGTATCGAAAAGGGCCTTCCGGGAGTAGATGGGCCCCTCCATCCGGATGATCGCACCCAAGGTTCCGAACGGGGAAAGGGGAAAGGGGAGAAAAAATGGAAGGGTGGCTCTCATCCCGTGCCTCCGGGACATGAAGTAATGGCCCAATTCATGTCCCAGGAGGATGAGGATGATCGAAAGGGAGTAACCCCATCCTCCGGTCCTCCAGGTGGAGGCCACCGTGAGGAGGAAGAGGACGAGGTGGATCGTGTGGCGACGCATGAAAAGGGTTTATTTCTTCTTCTTGTGCCGGTCCCGATCGAGCCTCTTCCGATGTTTGTGCTTGGCCATCTTCTTTCGCCGTTTCTTTACGACGCTTCCCATCGTGTTCGCTCCTCAGAGAATTTCCGCGGTGTCAATCGACGATCACGTTCGTCTGCGTTCTCAAAACGCCGGACAGGCCCTGGATCTTGGTGACGATGAAGTCGCCGAGGATGTTGATGTCCGGCGCCTCGACCAGGGCGATCACATCGTAGGGACCGGTCGTCGCGTTGGCCCGCTTCACGCCTTGAATCTTCGAGGCCTCCTTCGCCACATCCCTGGCGGCCCCCGCCGTGCATTCGATGAAGACATAAGCGGAGATCGGCATAGGATCACCTCCTTTACGGGTTAAGTTATCCTAATCCTCTTCCAATTTCAAGTCATTTCTATCGCATCACCATTCGGGGAAGCCAGAGGACAAGGTCCGGGACGTAGGTGACGAGAAAGAGGACGCCTATGGCGGCGAGGAGGAAGGGAAGGATGGCCCGGACGATCTGTTCAAGGGTGATCCTGGCGATGCTGCAGGCGATGAAGAGGCAGACGCCCAAGGGAGGCGTGATCAGGCCGATGACGAGGTTGAGGACCATCACCAGCCCAAAGTGGATCGGATCGATTCCCACCTTCACCGCGAGGGGCAAGAGGATGGGCGTCAGGATGATGAGGGAGGCGGTCGTCTCCATGAAGGTTCCCACGAAGAGGAGGAAAAGGTTGATCAGAAGGAGGAGGACCCATTTGTCGGTAGTGATGGAGAGAAAGAGCTGGGCGATCGCCTGGGGGATCTGATGGTTGGCGAGGATCCAGCCAAAGATGGCCGAGTTTGCGATGACGAACATGATGAGGGAGGTGGTCACCATGCTATCGACCAGAACCCTGGGAAGGTCTTTCCAACGAAGTTCCCGATAGATCAGGACGCTGACCAGAAAGGCATAGACCACGGCGACCACGGCGGCCTCGGTCGGCGTGAAGACGCCTCCGAGGATTCCGCCAAGGATGATGGCGGGCATGAGAAGGGCGAAGAGGGCGTCTTTGAGGCCGACAAAAAATTCCCTGAGGGACTTGGCCGGCTCTTTCGGGTAATCCCTTTTGCAGGAGATATAGTAAGCCACACCTAAAAGGGAGAACCCTACCAGGATCCCCGGGATGACGCCGGCTAGGAAGAGGGCCCCGATGGAAAGTTCTCCTACCGTCCCAAGGATGACCATGGGGATGCTGGGCGGGATGATCGGGCCGACCGTTGAGGAGGCTGCGGTCACTGCGGCACTGAAGTCCCGGTCATATTTCTCCTTTTCCATCGCGGGAATGAGGATGGAGCCCAGGGCCGAGGTGTCGGCCACTGCCGCGCCCGTGATGCCCGCAAAGAACATGCTGGCCACGACGTTGACCAGGGCGAGGCCGCCCCTGACATATCCGATGAGGATGTTGCAAAAGTGGATGAGCCTCTTGGTGATGCCTCCGATGTTCATCAGGTTCCCGGCGAGAATGAAGAAGGGGACGGCCAGAAGGGGGAAGGAGTCGGTCCCCGAGAACATCTGTTTAGGGATGAGCAGGAGGGGGACCTCCCCAGAATAGAGGAGCCCGACGAGCGAGGTCAGCCCGAGGACAAAGGCCACAGGGATCCCCGAGGCGAGAAAGACGAGGAAACTCACGGAGAGGATCAAGATCATCTCAGAACCCTGCGGCCACCCTTTTCTCCGCTTCGGTCTTTTCCATCGAGGCCCGGTCTTCTCCTTGTCGCCATTTCATGAGGAACTCGTTGAGGAGATGGATGGCCATGAGGAGCGAGCCGACCGGGATGGCAAGGTAGGGAAGCCCCATGGGAATTCTCATCGCAGGCGAGACCTGTCTCATGTTGAAGGAGGCCATTTGAAAGCCTTTGAGGATCACCAGGATCAGAAAGAGGAGGAGGATGGCCAGGGTGGCCAAGGAGAGAAGCCGTCTCCTCTCTCTTGGCAACCTGACCACCAAGGCCTCGACGCCGATATGGAGTCCCCTTTTGACGGCAACGGAGGCCCCTAAGAAGGAGGCCCACACGAAGGCATATCGGGAGAACTCCTCAGACCAGGGAAGGGAGTGGACGATGACGAAGCGGAAGAAGACCTGGGCGAAGGTGACCCCGGTCATGGCCAGAAGCAGGAGGAGGCAGCAGATCTCCGCCCCCCGATTGAACCAGTGACTGAGCTTAAAAAGCATCTCCTCCCTATCTCGTTTGGACGATCCGGTCGATCAACTCTTTTCCGAACCGGCCTTCATACTTCTTGTAGGTAGGCTCGGTGGCCTTCTGGAAGGCCGACTTTTCGGGAGTGGTGATCAGCATTCCAAATCCCTTCAACTCCTCGAGCCATTTGGCCTCGCTCTCCCGGTTGAACCTTCTTTCGAACTTGGCCGCCTCCCTTCCGGCCTCGACAAAGATCTTCTGAAAATCGGGCGACAGGCCTTTGAACTTTTTATCGTTCATGAGAAGGAGGGCAGGAGAGTAGACATGGCCGGTGAGGGCGAGGTGTTTGTTCACCTCGTAGATCTTGTGGGTCCGGATGATGCCGATGGGATTCTCCTGGCCATCGATCACGCCTTGCTGAAGGGCGGTATAGACCTCTCCCCAGGCCATGGGCGTCGGATCGGCACCTAAATTCCGGAAGGCCTCCATGTGGACCTCGTTCTCCATCGTCCTCAACTTCAATCCCCTGACATCCTCCGGTCGGTTGACCGGCCTCTTGTTATTGGTAAGGTTCCGGAAGCCGTTTTCCCAAAAGGCGATCCCCTTGATCCCCGCCTTTTCGAGCTCCTTCAAGAGACCTTCGCCGATGGGGCCATCGAGGACCTTGTCCACGTGGCTGTTGTCCCGGAAGAGGAAGGGAAGATCGACAACAAGCATCTGGGGGACGAAACCACCCATCGGGCCGGTGGAGGTCACGACCAGATCGATCGTCCCGATCTGGAGGCCTTCGACCAGCTCCCTCTCCCCTTTCCCGAGCTGTCCTGCGGGAAAGATGTCAATTTTCACCGCCCCCTTGGTCCGCTCCTGGACGAGCCGGGCAAGCTCGACGGAGCCCACATGGTAATGGGCGGAGGTGGAGACCATGTGGGCCAGCTTCAGGGTCATCGTCTGGGCCTCGACATGTCCGATGGCGCCGAGCGCCAGGAGGCCAATGGCCAACACCATGATGGAGACGATCTTCTTTCTCATCTTTCTTTCCCTCCTTAAAGGTCGATTTTTGAATTCTTCTCCAATCCCTAAATAGATCAGGCTTTCAGCTTCTCGAGCTCCTTTTCGTCGATGTGGAAGCTGTGCTGGTCGGTCGGAAACTTTCCTGTCAGCACTTCCTCCCGGTAGGCCTCGAAGGCCTTGAGCATCTGTTCGCTCAGGTTGACATATCGCTTGGCAAATTTGGGGGTGAAGCGGTCGAAGAGGCCGAGCATGTCATGGACGACCAGGACCTGACCGTCGCAGTGAACCCCTGCCCCGATTCCGATGACAGGGACCTTCAGCCGCTCGGTGATCTTCTGAGTGATGGCCGCGGGGATCGCCTCCACCAGGACCGAAAAGGCGCCGGCGTCCTCGAGGGAGAGGGCGTCGTCGATGATCTTCTGGGCAGCCTGGGCATCCTTTCCCTGAACCTTGAACCCTCCGAGCATGGAGATGGTCTGGGGCGTCAACCCGATGTGGCCCATGACAGGAATGCCGGCCTTCACGATGGCCCTCACGATCTCCTGGACGCTCGCCCCCCCTTCCAGCTTGACGGCGTCGGCCTTGCCTTCCTTCATAAAACGGCCCGCATTGAAGATGGCCTCTCTTTCGGAGGTGTTGTAGGACATGAAGGGCATATCGCCGATGATGAGGGCGTATTTCGCGCCCCGGGTGACCGCTTTGGTATGGTGGATCATCTCCTCCATCGTGACGGGGATGGTATTTTCATAGCCCAAAACCGTCATGCCGAGGGAGTCGCCCACCAGGATGATGTCGATCCCGGCCCGATCGACCAGGAGGGCTGTGGGGTAGTCATAGGCCGTGAGCATGGTGATCTTCCGACCCTCCCTCTTCATCGCCTGGATGTCCACAGGAGTCAACTTTTTTCGTTCCATCCTTCCCTCCGGAAAGAAGAATCTGAACTAAAATTGTTTTTCGATCACTTTGATCAGGTCCGTGATCATCCGGTTGTAGGGGACCGATAGGCCGAGACGTTCGGCCTCCCTCACCAGGGCACCGTTGATGGCGTCGATCTCGGTCCTGCGCTTCCGGTCGAGGTCCTGGCCCATGGAGCAGCGATTCTCCCGGGTGGCCTCGAGAACGGCCTTCACCCGCTCCAGGGGGTTTCCCTCGATCCGAATCCCCTTCCTTCGGGCGACCTCTACCGCTTCGGAGACGAGGGCTTCCAGGATCCTCAGGGATTCGGGGTGATCGAGGATCTGACCGTTCTTCAACCCGGTGATGGCGGCCAGGGCATTGAGCCCCGCATTGACGAAGAGCTTCTCCCAGACGAGGTCGTGGATGCGGGGAGAGACCTCGGTCTCGATCCCTGCCTTCTGGAAGGTCCGGGCGATCCGGATGACCCGTTCCGTGATCGTCCCGTCGAGCTCTCCCACATAGGTCTTGCCCCATCCCGCATGGCGGATCCTGCCGGGTCCGATAAGCGTCGCTCCCTGACCCGTCACACCCAGGATCACCTTCTTTCGGTCGACGAATCGGCAGAGGACCTCTTCGTTTCCGAGGCCGTTCTGGAGGGTGAGAAAGAGCGTATCCTCCTTCTCGAGGACCAGGGAGTCCTTGACCGCCTGTTCGGTATGGTAGGTTTTAACGAAGTAGAGGACGAGATCGGCCTTGCCTATGGCAGTCAGATCGGCGGTGGCCCGAACAGGGATATTCTGTATCTTGTCCCTCTCTTCGATCACGAGGCCCTGGGTGCGGATGGCTTCGATGTGTTCTTTCCAGATATCGAACAGCCATACCTCTTCGCCTTTTAAGGCCAGAAGGCCACCGAAGAGGCTTCCCATCGCGACCGCGCCGATGACGACGGTCTTCATCCCGACAACCTGCCTCCGGAAAGATAAATGAAAAGTTAACACAGCATCAAACGATATTCAATCGTCTCTTTTCCTTTTTCCCCATGGCCGCGATCACGTTTGAATGGAAATAAAGGAAATAAAAATGTTGTTGTTCTCCCGAGTGAGTTATAGTATAGATAGATGACCCCGGAGGTCTATCCATGATCGAGATCCGTTTTCACGGCAGGGGGGGCCAGGGCGCGGTGGTGGCCTCCAAAGTCCTTGCGGTCGCCTTTTTCCACGAAGGGTTTTACGTCCAATCCTTTCCCGCCTTCGGGGTTGAGAGGAGAGGGGCCCCTGTGATGGCCTTTCTGAGGGTGGACCGCCAGCCCATCCTCCTGAGGACGAACATCTATCGGCCCGACCACCTCATCGTCTTGGATCCCACCCTCATCGGAGCGGTCGATGTGACCACCGGGCTGAAACCGGACGGGTGGGTCGTCATCAATTCCCATCAATCTCCCGAGTTCTTTCATCCCTTTTTGAAAGGCTATCGGGTCGCCACGGTCGATGCCACCTCCATCGCCATTCGGAACGGTCTGGGCACCCGGACCAATCCGATCGTCAATACGGCCATTTTAGGGGCCTTCGCAAGGGTGACGGGCCTGGTGGGGATAGATTCGGTCGGCCTCTCCATCCGGGAGGAAACCCCGGGAAAGAAGGACGAGAATGCGAGGGCGGCCCGGGAGGCCTATAACGAAGTCAGATTCGAGATTGGAAATTCCAAATCCCCCGTCGGGATGTTGGATTTGCCTTAAGGGTCGTCCCTCGATTCCAAGTGGAAGGGCAACGATGAGCAATCCTATAACTTTCAAAGAGGCTTCCGAGATGCCGATGGTCGCGGTCTCCTGCGGGGACATGGCGTGGAACAGGACCGGCGCCTGGAGGGCCCAGCGTCCCTTTTACGAGGACAAGACCCCTCCCTGCAGTGCTGCCTGTCCTGCAGGAAATGACATCGTCGGCTTCATCCAGAAGGTGGCCGAGGAAGACTTCGAAGGGGCCTTCCGGATCCTCACCGAGGAGAATCCCTTTCCAGGGGTCTGCGGCCGGGTCTGTTTCCATCCCTGTGAGACGAAGTGTAACAGGGGTTCCTTCGACGAACCGATCGCCATCCATGCCTTGGAGCGGTTCGTGGCGGAGGTCGCCTCCCTCTCCGGCAGGCCGGTCGAAAGGGTCGGTGAGAAGAAAAAGGAGAAGGTCGCCATCGTCGGCTCAGGGCCGGCAGGGATGAGCTGTGCCTACCATCTTGCGAGGCTCGGTTACGACGTCACCGTCTTCGAATCCTTCTCCAAGGCCGGCGGTCTCTTGAGGATGGCCATCCCCTCCTACCGGTTGCCCAGGGACGTCTTGGATAGGGAACTTTCCCGGATCGAGGCCCTCGGCGTCCAAATCCGGACAGGCGTCCACATGGGTCAGGATTTGAGCTTCGAGGATCTGAAAGAATATCAGGCCACCTTCATCGCCACCGGCGCTCACAGGGCCAGGGAGCTTCAGATCCAGGGCGAGAAAGGAAGGGGTGTCCTGAGGGGCCTCGATTTTCTCAGGAGGCTCAGCCAGAAGAGAAAAGTGGCACTGGGCGAACGGATCGCCGTCATCGGCGGCGGAAATACGGCCGTCGACGTGGCCCGCTCATTGGTTCGCCTCGGAAAGAGGGCGACCATCCTCTATCGCCGCTCGAGAGAGGAGATGCCAGCCTTCGAGGAGGAGGTCCTCGAGGCGCTCGAGGAGGGGGTGAAGATTCGCTACCTCGTCCAGCCCGTCCGGATCGGCGACAAGGACGGCCTCAAGCGGATCGAATGTCTCCGAATGGAACTGGGAGAGCCCGACGAGAGCGGTCGGAGGAGGCCCGTTCCCGTTCCTCACTCCACGGTCCGCATCGATGTCGATCAGGTGATCGTTGCGACAGGCGAGGAGATCGAGGCCTCCTTTTTGCCGGAGGGGCTCGAAAGGCGAGAGGGGATCGTCCTCACCCGGCGAGACGGAAGCACCGGCATCAGGGGCGTCTTTGCCGGAGGAGACCTCACCTCCAACCAGCGCACCGTGGCCCACGCCATCGGCTCCGGAAAGAGGGCGGCGATGGCGATCGATGCCTTTCTTTCCGGTCGGGATCCCGAGAAGGTGATCGAAGGGCACCTCATCGGAGGAGGTCCTTCGGTGTCGATTTCCCGCTATCTCCATCCGGGGGAGCGTCCGAGAAATCCTCACGTGGTCTCCTTCGAGGAGTTGAACCTGGACTATTTCGAGCCTGCCAGGAGGCAGAAAGAGGCGAAGCGGTCGGTCAGCGACCGGATCAAAGGGTTCGAAGAGATCACCTCCACCCTTCCGAAAGGAGCGGCACTGGAGGAGGCGGAGCGCTGCTTCAACTGCGGCACCTGCAACGGCTGCGAGATCTGCTATGTCTTCTGCCCCGATCTCTCGATCTTGAAATCGGCAGGGACGATCTCCCGCCAGATCGATTACGACTACTGCAAGGGATGCGGGATCTGCTTCACCGAATGTCCAAGGGGAGCCATCTCGCTGAAAGAGGAGGCCAAATGAAGAGGGTCATCACGGGAAATCAGGCCGTGGCCTATGGAGTCATCTTGAGCCGGGTCGATGTGGTCTCGGCCTATCCCATCACCCCTCAGACGACGATCGTGGAGGAGCTTTCGGAGTTGATCGCAAGCGGCCGCCTCAGGACGAGGTTTCTCAAGGTGGAGTCCGAACACTCCGCCATGGCCGCCCTCATCGGGGCCTCCACCGGCGGCGTGAGGTGTTTTACGGCTACCTCTTCCCACGGGCTCGCCTACATGCACGAGATGCTCCACTGGGCCTCAGGGGCCAGGCTCCCCATCGTGATGGTCAACGTGAACCGCGCCATCGGCCCTCCCTGGAACATCTGGGGAGATCAGAGCGATTCTATCTCCCAGAGGGACACCGGCTGGATCCAGCTCTACTGCGAAAACAATCAGGAGGTCCTCGATACGATCATCCAGGCCTACCGGATCGCCGAGACCGTGAGGCTTCCCGTGATGGTCGTCCTCGACGCCTTCGTCCTCTCCCACACGGCCGAGCCGGTCGAGGTGCCGAGCATCGAGGAGGTGGATGCCTTTCTTCCACCCTTCTGTCCCGATTTTCCCATCGACCCTGAGGAGCCGAGGGCCTATTCGGTGATCACCACGCCCGACTATTTCATGGAGTTTCGATACAAGATCCAGAGGGCCATGGAAGAGGTTCCCCAGGTCATGAGGAAGGTCGACGAGGAGTTCAAATCCCGATTCGGCCGGGGCTATGGCTCGATCGAACGATACGGAAGGGAGGGGGCCGAGTTGGTGCTCGTCACCTCAAGCACCGTGACGAGCACCTCGAGGATGGTGGTTCAGAGGCTTGCCGAAGAAGGGATGAGCGTGGCCGGCCTGAAGGTCAAGAGGTTTCGGCCCTTCCCCGGAGAGGAGATCAGCCAGGCGATCGAGGGCGCAAGGAAGATCGCCGTCATCGACCGTAACCTCTCGGCCGGCGTGGGAGGCGTCTTCGCCCAGGAATTGAGGGCCGCCCTCTACTCGAGGGAGGAGAGACCGGTGGTCTTCGGCTTCGTCGCAGGGCTGGGCGGAAGGGATATCACGCCCGAACGGATCGAGGAGGCGATCCATTACACGAGGGAGCACGATCGGCCCGATGGCGATATCGTGTGGCTCGGTTTGAAAGGATAGGTTTTAGTTTTGGATCGATCTAAGGATGGAGGAAGGGAGGATGAAGCGATTCGACATCCCCATCGATGAAAACCTCGGCCACGGACACCTCGCCTGTGCCGGCTGCGGCGCGGCCGTCGCCATGCGACTCGTCCTGAAGGCCTTGGGCGAGAGGACGGTCATGGTCTTTCCAGCCTCTTGTTGGTCGATCGTCCCGGGTTTCTGGCCTTACTCTGCCTATAAGATCACCGCGGTCCATGCGGGGTTCGTGACCGCGGCGGCAACCGCCTCGGGCATCCGGGCCGCCCTGGATGTCAGGGGAGATCGGGAGACCCTGGTCGCGGTCTGGGCCGGAGACGGCGGGACGTTCGATATCGGGCTTCAGGCCCTTTCGGGCGCTGCCGAGAGGAACGAGGACATCCTCTACATCTGCAACGACAACGAAGGGTATATGAACACGGGGACCCAGCGGAGCTCGGCCACCCCCTTTCTCGCCTGGACCACCACCACCCCGACGATGCAACCCAAGGAGAACCCCAAGAAGGACATCATGGCCATCATGGCGGACCATCACATCCCCTATGCTGCAACGGCCACGATCGCCTATCCGGATGACCTCATCCGAAAGTTGGAGAAGGCAAAGGCCATCCGGGGCACCCGCTTCATCCACCTCTTCTCGCCTTGCACACCGGGTTGGAAGATCGCCTCAGAAAACACGATCAAGGTTTCGAGGCTTGCCGTCCGATCGAGGGTCTTTCCCCTCTACGAGATCGAAAACGGGAGGGAGTACACCATTCAAGAGGAGTCCCGGGTCGTGCCCGTCAGGGAGTACCTGAAGCTCCAAGGCCGCTTCAGCCATCTCACCGAGGAGGAGATCGAGACGACCCAGAGGATGGTGGATGAGGCCTGGGAGCGCCTCCTCCGCAGGGCCCGCTGCTGATCCTTCCTCGGAGGACCTGTCGGTGCCCTTTTCTCAACCCATGACGAAGCCAAGCTGCCTCCAGGGAGGTGGCATTATTTTGGGACTTGACAACTAAACAAATGTATAGTATCATGAGGCGGAAATGTCGATCGATCCCGTCCATCATTCAAAACAGGAGGAGAGGATGGAGCTTACGGAGCGGCAGAGGGAAGTCCTCGGTTTCATCCAGGGCTTTATTAGGGAGAGGGGTTATCCGCCCTCGATCCGGGAGATCGGGGAGTATTTCCACATCTATCCCAGGGCGGTCTTCGATCACCTGAAGGCCCTGGAGAGGAAGGGCTATCTGAGACGGCAGGGTTCGATGTCGAGGGGGATGGAGCTTCGCATCTTTCAGGGAGAGAGGCTTCGTGGAAGGGAGGAGAGACCGTCCGTCAGGGAGATTCCCATCTTGGGAAGGGTTGCCGCAGGAAAGCCCACCCTGGCCGTGGAGAACGTGGAGGGATCGATTCCCCTGCCCACGGAATGGGTCGAAGGAACGGAGACCTTCCTTCTGAAGGTCAAGGGCGACAGCATGTCGCCCTTCATCCTTCCTGGCGATTATGTGATCGTTCGCTCCCAGCCCTCGGCCGAAAACGGGGAGGTCGTGGTCACCTTGATGGGCGAGGAGGCGACCGTGAAGCGGTTCTTCAAAAGGGAGGGAAGAATCGAGCTGAAGCCGGATAACGAGAACTGGGAGACGATCCAGGTGGAGGAGGGTTCCGGAGAGGTCCGGATCGTCGGGAAGGTGATCGGGGTGTTTCGGAGGATTTAAATCCCATTCGAAGCGGTGGGTTCGGAGCGGGAGACTTTAAGCGGAGAGAGGAGATTTATGGAGGAAGGGAGATTTGATTTTGGAAATTTGAAGCTCTATCCGAAGGCGTTCGAGACCTCTTCCGCCCTGTCCGTCCGGGAAGCGGACCGGCTCCGAACGGCCTCCCCCCTGGACGAGATCCTGGTCCGGTTGACTCCGGAGGCGCTCCTTTCGACGGCAAGAAGAATCCTCTTTCACGGAGAAGGGGCAGGAGGGATCGCCTCCTATGCGGCGGGGTGGATGGCGGGCAGGGGGATGGAGGTCGTCGTCCTCGACGGCGCCAACCGCTTCGATCCCTATCTCGCCTCCTCCCCTGCCCGAAAGGCCTCGATCTCTCCGGAAGAGCTCCTCAGGCGGATTCGGATCGCTAGGGCCTTTACCTGCTACCAGATGGCCACGCTGGTGGGAGAACGGCTTTCTGCCTTCCTCAGCGAGGAGGGAGACGATGGAGAGGGCAAGAGGCCCTGGGTGATCCTCTTGGGGCCGATTGCGACCTTCCTGGATGAGGATGTGCCGGAGAGGGAGGCCGGGCATCTCTTCGAGAGGACCCTGAGAAAGGTCGATGGAATGGCTGCAGAGGGGATACCCTTCTTTCTGTTTCAGCCCCCTCTCCCTCCGGGTTCCAGGAGGCTCTCTCTCATGAGGAGGCTCTTCCAATCTTCCGATCTGATCTGGAGGATTGCCCTGGAGGATGAGGGGCCCAGGATGATCCTGGAGAAGAAGAGAGGAGAGGAGCGAGGCCGTCTCTCTCGCTCCTTCTGATATCGTTCCTTTAGTCAATCGTCCAAACGAATAGTTCAATTTTCGATATTCGGTTTTCGGATTCAAGGGGTTCACGATGGGACGGACCGTTTTGCCTTTCAGCCAGGTCCTGGAGCAGGAGATCCAGCAGTGGCGGAAATTCCGACGGGGCCTGCGCAAGGAGGATCAGCAGTTTCTCGACCGCCTCTTCGAGAAGGCGAGGCTCCATGTCCAGGCAGGGGTCTACGCCTCGAGGCCATGGCCGTTTGAGACGATCCTGATCTCCATGCTTTTGGAACACGAGAAGGCGCTCACGGAGTTGAGGGCGGTCCTCTCCGAACTTCGAACGCATCCGCCCGAGCCCGCTTCTGAGTGAACCGGTGCAACTGCGCGGGTGGCTCTTCGATCTCTACCCCCTCGGCGCCTCGATGATCCTCTGGATCAAAGGCGAGGAGGGGTCGATGCATCGATTGGAAGATCCCTTCCGGCCCCGATTCTATGCGCAGGGGAAGAGGAAGGACGCCGTGGCCCTCTTCGACTTCCTCCAGAGACGCCGAGAAGCTACCGGCTACCGATGGGTCAGGAAGAGGGAGTTCTGGAGCGGAGAGGAGATCGAGGTGATGGAGATCGAGATGGTCGATCCGGAACATTACGCTCACCTTCCGAGGATTCTCTCCCCCTGGGAGGAGAGGCTCACCCTTTACAACTGCGACCTCCCTGTCCCGCAAGCCTACCTTTACGAGAAGGGCCTCTTTCCCACAGGCCGATGCCTTGCCGAGGTCGAGGGAGGCCGGATCTTCAAGATCGAGGCCGACCCGTCGGAATCGTTGTGGACGGACGAGGGAGACCTGCCCGACCTCAGGGCGATGACCCTGAGCCAGGAGGGCTCGGGAAGGGGGAAGGCGCTCCTGTTGGAGTGCGAGGGATATCGGGTAGAGATGGAGGAGGTGGATCTGGCCGAGCTCGGAAGGTTCCTTCACCGGTTCGATCCCGATGTGGTCCTGAGCGACGGCGGCGACGGCCTGCTTCTGCCCTTTCTCTTCTCGTTGGAGAGGCGGGCGAAGATCCGCCTTCCCTGGGATCGGGAGCATCGGCTCGTGCCGAGGCCGGTCGATCCGAAAGGCTACTCCTACTTCTCCTATGGCCGGACCTATTACCGGGCCGCAGGCCACCTCCTCTTCGGAAGGTGGCATATCGATCGCCGAAACTCCTTCCTCTACGGAGAGTCGGGCCTGGAGGGGGTGATCGAGCTTGCGCGGTTGGGAAGGATTCCGGTTCAACGGATGGCGCGGACCTCTCCGGGAACGGCCATCACCTCCGTGCAGATGAACCAGGCCTATCAGGAGGGGATCCTCATCCCCTGGAGGAAGGGCGAGCCCGAGAGGTTCAAGACGGCCTTAGACCTTCTCGTTTCGGACAAGGGCGGCCTCGTCTTCCAGCCGAAGTTGGGGATCTTCGAAGGGGTGGCCGAGATCGACTTCGCCTCGATGTATCCCACCATCATGGCCATCCACAACATCTCTGCGGAGACCGTGCTCTGCCGGTGTTGCGAGAACCGCCAGGTCCCGGAGGCCGGCTACACGATCTGCGAGAGGCGGGAGGGGATCGTTCCCAAGACCCTCAAGCCGATCCTGGCGAGGAGGGCGTGGCTGAAGGAGAGGATGAAACGTCTCGAAGGAGGTGGCCCCGCAGAGGGGGCAAGAAAGCGGGAGGTTTACGACCGAAGGCAGACGGCGTTGAAGTGGATGCTGGTCACCTGTTTCGGCTATTTAGGCTACCGGAACGCCCGCTTCGGGAGGATCGAGGCGCACGAGGCGGTGACGGCCTTCGGCCGGGAGAAGCTCCTTCAGGCGAAGGAGATCTGCGAGGCCGAGGGGTTCGAACTTCTCCACGCCATCACCGACTCGCTCTGGATCCGGAAGGAGGGGGTGACCGAAGAGGAGGTCCTCGGCCTCTGCGAAAGGATCAGCGAGGCCACCGGCGTGAGGATGAGCCTGGAGGGGATCTACCGGTGGATCGCCTTTCTCCCCTCGAAGGTCAACCGGGTAAGCCCTGTGGCCAACCGCTATTTCGGTCTTTTCAAGAACGGGAAGGTGAAGGCGAGGGGATTGGCCTTCCGGCGGGGCGATACGCCCCCTCTCGTCCAGGAGGCCCAGGCCCGGATGATCGAGCTCCTGAAACATACCGGGGATGTGGGTGAGTACCGGTTAAAGATTCCGGAGATTTTAGACCTCTTCCTCGAATATGGCCTCCGCTTGACAGAGGGCCGGGCGAGACAGGAGGATTTGATCATCGCGAAGAGGATCTCCCGGGAGCCGCAGGCCTACAGGGTGGATAGCCTCACCGCCCTGGCAGCCCAGCAACTGGAGGATACGGGCCTTTCGATCCACCCCGGAGAGAAGGTGAGGTATGTGATCAAGGAGGCCCTCTCGAAGGACAAGTCGGAGCGGGTGAGGCCCTATCCGCTCGCGGGGCCGGACGACCTTTACGATGTCAAAAAGTATCAGGAGATGCTCGCCAAGGCGACCGAGGAGCTCCTCGTCCATTTCGGCTACGATGCGAAGGGGCTTCTCACCCTGCTCGAAGCCAAACCCGCCGGCTTTGGCCCTGATGGAGTGAATTGACATCTCCCGTTTTTGTGCTATTTTTAAACAGAGGGTGGTTCGAGACCTGTCCATACGGTCCTGGAGGTTTGCCATGAACAAAGAGGAACGGCTGAAGGAATTGAGAGCGAAACTGGAGGAGTTGAGGAAGAGGGATCCCTCCCACTGCTCCGGCACGGAGACCTTCATCGGCCACACCGGGCATTCGATGTCTCCGGAGCTCTTTCAGCAGATCGAGGCCCTGGAGGAAGAGATCAAGAAGTTGGAGAAGGGATCCTGATCTTCCTACCGGGTCGGTTCCTCGCCTCTTCCCAATTCCATTTTTTGCATTTCAGCGGAATGCCCCGCCTCGTTCTCTACCCTCTTTTAAGAGAGGGGTGGTGACCGTTTTTTATCTCATGAGGCCATGAATCCCCTCGACCTCCTCTTCATCCATGTCCCGAAGTTTTCCAATTATTATAAGCCCTTTGGCGAGTATATGACCGTCAACCTCATCCCCATGGGGACCTTCGGACTGGCCGATCTCCTCCATCGAGAAGGATACCGGACCGAGATTCTCCACCTCGGCCTGGAGTGGATCGAGAGGAGAAGCTTTTCACCCCTTCCTTTCCTAAAAGACAAGAGAGCAGAGGCCGTTGCCCTTCCGCTCCATTTCCATTCCCAGGCCTATGAGGTGATAAGGGTTGCAGGGGAATTGAAACAGGATCGGCCCGAGACCTTCGTCCTCCTGGGAGGATACACCGCGAGCTACTTTCACCAGGAGATCCTCGCCCACTTTCCCCAGGTCGATGCGGTCATCCGCGGGGATGCCGAGCTTCCCCTCCTCCAACTTCTCAAGGCCAGGAAGGAGAGGAGAGGGTTCGAAGAGATTCCGAACCTGACCTATCGCGAGGGAGGGAAGATCAGGGTCAATCCCCTTACCTACGTCGCCTCCGAAAAGGATCTCGATCGGCTCTCCTTCACCAACCTCTCCCTGCTTCACGATCGCCAGACCTATCTCCGCTATATGGGCCTCCCTTTCGTCTGGGCGAAGAAGCTGACAAAAGAGGAGAACAGGAGACGCTTCCACCTCGGATATTCTGTCTTCCCCCTCAATATCGGCAGGGGGTGCCCTGGCAACTGCACCTGGTGCGGCGGAGGGGGCCTTGCCCAGCAGCTTGTCAATGGAAGGAGGGGGGTGAGCTTCCGCTCTCCTGAATCGGTCGCTCAAAGCGTGGCAGAGGCCCTTGAAATGGGATACGAGATGGTCCACATCGCCTTCGATCCCGGACCCGAAGGGGAGCGGTATTATCGGGAGCTCTTCCCGATCCTCAGAGATCGAAACCTTCGCACGAGGGTCTATTTCGAGGCCTTCTCTCTTCCTTCGGAGAATTTTCTTGAGGACTTCGGCCGGACGTTCGTCCTCGAAGGTTCCACCCTCGCCCTCTCCCCGGAGTCTGGGGTCGAGCGAATCAGGAACAGGAACAAGACCTTCTCCTATTCCAATGACGCCCTGATGAGGACGATCTCTGCGGCGGAACGGCTGGGGATTCGGGTCGATCTCTTCTTCTCCCTGGGCATCCCGGGAGAACGATACGAGGATTTGGCCGCGACAGCCTCCCTCCGGAGAGAGATCAAACGGAGGTTCAAGAGGGTCGGAAGGATCTGGTCAGGTCCCATCTCGCTCGAGCCGGCCTCTCCATGGCATCTCCATCCCGAGGCCTTCGGGATCGTCTCCACGAGGAGGACCTTTTTAGATTTTTATGAGGCCAGTTCACCCGAAGGAGGGGGGCTGGGTTACTTCATCCCTGATTATCGAACAGGAGGGAACGATTTGGACGAGAAAGGTTTCGGGAAACTCCTGGGGGAGGCAAAGTGCAGGGACTTCTGTTCCCTCCATCCCGATCCGACCCGGGCGAGCCATCCCTTCTGGGGGAGGCTCTTCTGCCGATATCTGAGCTGGAGAATGAAGGGCAGAGATGGATGAGATTTTGATCGTGGATGGGACACTGAGAGAGGGTGAACAATCCCCGGGCGTTTTCTTTACCAAGGATGAGAAGGTCGAGATCGCCCTTGCCCTGGACCGGGCAGGCGTCCCCCTCCTCGACGTGGGAATGCCCTCCATTTCAGAGGAGGAGAGGGAGGCCATCAAAGCCATTGCCCAATTGGGGCTTCGTGCGTCCGTCGGGGTCTCGATCCGATTGAGAAAGGAAGAGGTCGACCAGGCGTCCCTGTGCGGCGTGAAGGAGGTCTTCGTCATCTGTCCGGTCAGCGCCCTTCACCTCCGGTCGAGACTCGGCACGGATGAAAGCGGGGTGAGGGCCCTTCTTAAAGGGGTCATCGAATATGCGATGACCAAGGGCCTACTGGTCAATTTGGTCGCCGAGGATGCCACGAGAGGGGATCTGCATTTTTTGAACGATTTGACGACCCAAGCTTACCGGTGGGGCGCCCGCAGGGTCTTCCTCTGCGATACCGTAGGGGTGATGGAGCCCTTCAAGATGAAGGAGTTCGTGAAGGGGGTGAGGGAGGCCATCCCGGAGGAGATGGCCATAGGGGTCCACTGCCACAATGACTTCGGCCTTGCCACCGCCAATACCCTCGCGGCCATTGAGGCCGGAGCGACCTTTCCATCGGTCACGGTCAACGGGATCGGAGAACGGGCGGGCAATCCCCCTCTCCATGAAGTCGTCCTCGCCTTAGAGAGGATCTATCGTCGGCCCCATCGCATCGATCTGAAACAACTCTACGGCCTCTCCCGTCTGGTGGAGCGGGCCTCAGGACTCTTTATCCCTCCCCATACCCCGGTGGTGGGCTTCAATGCCTTCCGTCACGAATCGGGGATCCATGTGGACGGCCTTCTGAAGAATCACCAGACCTACAAGGCGATCGAGCCAGAGGACCTGGGAAGGGACTCCTCTTTCGTCTTGGGGAAACATACGGGAGCCCAGGCCGTCCTGCACCTCCTTAAAGAGAGGGGGTACGAGGCGAGCGAAGGCGAGGTCAGGGAGATCCTCCGGCAAGTGAAGGCGAGAAAGACCTCGGAGGAAAAGAGGGGGATCGGTGAGATGGCCAAAGCGTTGGAGAGATATTATCAGGAGCATCTCGACTTCCCGCTTGAGAAATTCTATGAGATCGTCGAAGGGGTTTTAGGAAGGAGAGGGGTTAACGAGGGTGGCCCAGGGAATCACGGGTGAGATCATCGAGAGGCATGCCGACGGGCAGAGAGAAGGAGCCTACCTCTCCGTTCAGGTGGACTTCATCCTTCTACATGACCCCACATTTGCCCTGCTCCTTCCCGAATTGAAGGCATCCGGAGAGGAGATCTGGAACAGGGAGAGGGTGCTTCTGACCGTGGACCACTTCGCCCCTCCCTCCACGGTAGAAAGGGCCAACCTCGTAAGAGACGTGCTCTCCTATGCAAGGGAGAAGGGGCTGCCGAATCTTTCGATTTATCAAGGGATCTGCCATCAACTCCTGGTGGAGGGGCCCTGGTTGAGGCCAGGGATGTTGGTGTTGGGGGCCGATTCTCACACCGTGACCGCGGGTGCGCTGGGGTGCCTGGCGACGGGTTTGGGATCGACCGATATCCTCTATAGCCTGATCACCGGCCGAACCTGGCTCAGGCCGCCCGAAGCGGTCAGGATCGATCTCAAAGGGGAACTTCCCGCCTATGCGATGGGAAAGGATGTCATCTTGAACCTCCTGGGAAGATACGGAGAGGGAGGGTTTCTTCGGAAGGCGTTGGAGTTTTATGACCTAAAAGGGAAGATCTCCATGGACGACCGCCTGGCCATCTGCAACATGGTCGTCGAGGCAGGGGCCGAAAACGGGCTCTTCCGACCCGATCGGGTCACCGAGGAGTATCTCGTCGAGCGAGATGGGGGGTGGTCTTCCGGGTTCGCATTTTTCGGAGAAGAGCCGCAATACGCCGAAACCATCGAGCTCGACCTCTCAGAACTGCGACCCCAGGTGGCCCTTCCCCACAGCCCTGCCCGGGTGGTCGATGCCGAAGAGGCCGAGGGAGAAGGCATCGATTCCGTCTTCATCGGCTCCTGCACAGGAGGGAGGCTTAGGGATCTCGAGGTGGCCGCAGAGGTCCTCAAGGGGAGGAGGATCGCCCGAGGGTTGTGCCTCCTCGTCTGTCCGGCCTCACAGAGGATCTACCGTCAGGCCATGGAGAAAGGATATCTCTCTGCGATCGCCGATGCAGGAGGCGTGATCCTCAACCCGAGTTGCGGCCCATGCGGAGGCATCGACAAGGGGATTCTCGGAAAAGAGGAGAGGTGCTTGAGCACCTCGAACAGGAATTTCATGGGGAGGATGGGCGATCCCACCTCGAAGGTCTATCTCGCCTCTCCGCTCACTGCGGCCGCTTCCGCCCTCGCAGGCAGGATCACCGATCCGAGGAGGGTGAAGGGATGACCTTGCCGGAGTTCCTCGCGGGCCGTGTCTGGAAGTTGGGAGACCATGTGAATACGGATCTCCTCCATCCTCCCTCTCACTTTACCACGGAGGAAGGGAGGTTGAGGGACGGAATCGAGGCAGGGATGGAGAGGATGGCCAGCGTGATCGAGGGGGATTCTTCCGAGGAGGGCTGGATCATCGTGGCCGGCGAAAACTTCGGATGCGGCTCGAGCAGGGAGAGTTCCGTAAGGGGGCTTAAGGCCTATGGCATCAGAGGGGTGGTCGCTTCTTCCATCGCGAGGATCTTCATGCGAAGTCTCGTCAACCTCGGCATCCCTGTCTTCGAATGCAGGGAGATCCAGAAGCACGTGGAGAACGGAGACCGGATTAAGATCTCCGTCTCGGGAGGGTGGATCGAGACCTCCGGCTCAAAACGATTTCCCTTCTCAACGATGGATCCCCATCTCAGGAGGATTCTCGAGGCAGGCGGGCTCATGGGTTATCTCCGGAGGGAGAGGGATGGAATATGACTATGACGTGATCGTGGTTGGAGGAGGGCCAGCCGGGCTCTGCGCGGCCATCCGGACGAGGTGGGTCAAAAGGTACAAAGCCGTTCCCTGCAGCACCCTGCTCATCGAGGGCTCCTATCTGGGCGGATTGGCCTCCTGGCAGGGCTGCCTCTTCACAGGACCCTCCTGGCGGATGGACAGGAAAGAGATTGTGAGTCACCTTTTGAGGGATGTGGAGCAGTTGAGGATCGATTATCATCAGGCCAGGGCGGTCCGGATCGAAACCGGAGGAGAGGTCAAGAGGGTCTGGACCTCGGACAAAAGGGTCTTTCGGGCTCTTACGGTGATCCTGGCTACGGGGATCAAATTTCTCGTCAACGAACGGGACTACTTGGGAAGGGGCCTCGAGGTGACGAGCATGGGATATGAAGCGATCGTCCACCATCTGAAAGGGCTCCTTCGGAAAAGATGGGAACCTCGTCTGATCGTCATCGGAAGCGAGAAGCTCCAAAATCTCATCCCCTTGATCCGGAAACTGAATGAGGGGCGTTCGGTCCTGACCATCGTCATGGAGGGCGATGGAGAACCTCCGGAAGAGGGCGTCCTCAGGGGATGGGTCGAACGATATTGGGGGGAGGGGAGGCTTGAAGGCATAACGGTCCGGACCGCCGGGGGAGTCAGGCGAATCCGGTGTGGCATGGCCCTTCTCGATTTCAACTCCTACGAACTGATGCCCTCGTGGAGAATGGAGATCGACGGGGACGGCCTCGGCTCGCCTTTCTTACGCGTCAACCTGGACATGGAGACCGCGATCCCCGGGATCTTTGCGGCGGGCGATGTGACTTCAGGAGGATACAACTCCTTTTCGAGGGCGGTCGCCCAAGGGATCGCTGCCGGGCTGAGTGCCTATCGATATGTCTTTCGGAAGAAATTTGGGGATGAGCCCCCCCTGTTTGCCTACCGGCCGAGCGACTTTCCCCTCCCGATCGAATTCGGAGAGCTTCCTCCCTTGAGGCCGAATCTTCGGCCAAAATCCTTAGTTCCAAAAGAGGAGCTCCAAAAGGCCCTTGGCCGGGATTGGCCGGGATTATCAAGGATCCTCGATGGAAAGATCACCCTTGAGGAGATCGTCAGGAAGAAGAGGGTTTCCATGGAGGATCTGAACGAGGTGCTGACCCGATTGGTAGAGGAGAAGAAGATTACCTTTCACGTCGAGGTAGAGGGATGAGTTCTTTGCCGCCGGAGGTCATTGAGCTTGACCGGAAGATCATCGACTTTATCCGCCGGGGAGTAGACCACTGGGACGAGGAGGGGTTTAACCGCCTGGCCCTCGAGATCTTCGAACTCCAGTTCAGGACAATCCCCCTCTACCGGCGCTTCTGTGAGAGGAGAGGGGTGACCCCCGATACGATCGCCTCCTGGAAAGAGGTCCCCGCCCTTCCCACAGATGTCTTTAAAGTCGCCGAGCTTTCCACCTTTCCCTCCCATGTCGTTCGGACCTTCATGACAAGCGGGACGACCCGCTCGGACGAAAGAGGAAAGGTCGGCTACGATGAAGGGGGGTTGAGGCTGATGGATGAGACGATCAAAGAGGAAGCCGCCTCCTTCCTCTTTCCCGACGGTGTGAGGACGAAGATGTTGATCCTCGCCCCTCCGCCCGAGATCGCTCCCCATATGGTCATGGCTTACGGGATGGGTCGGCTGAAAGACACCTTTGGACTTCCTAAGAGTCGATTCCTCTTAGGCCCGGAGGGTTTTGAGGTGGGACCCCTCATCCAGGAACTCCGTGCTTCGGAGGAGGAGGGGATACCCGTCACCCTGTGCGGCGGGTCGTTTGGCTTTGTCAATTTTTTCGACTATTGCCGGGAAAAAGGTCTCCGGTTCAGCCTGCCGCCAGGCTCCCGTACCCTCGATGCAGGGGGGTTCAAAGGCCGAAGCAGGGAGGTGACGCGGGAGGCCTTTGTGACCGACTGTGAGGAGCTCCTCGGGATCCGGAAGGAGTATTCCGTGAATCTCCTCGGGATGACGGAGATTGCCTCGCAATTTTATGACAATACCCTTCGCAATCTCCATCGAGGGGTTCTGGCCCCCGCGGCCAAAGTCAATCCCCCGTGGACGAGGACGGTTGTGGTCGATCCCGAGACCCTTGACCCCCTCGGGGAGGGAGAAGTGGGCCTGCTCAAACACGTCGACCTGGCCAACCGGGGCCACCTCTTGAGCGTCCAGACCGATGATATTGGCAAGAGGACCGGAGAGGGATTTGAGGTCTTCGGAAGGGCGAAGGGGGATTCGAGCCGAGGCTGTTCTCTGACCATCGACGAGTGGACCCGCATCTTAAAGGAGAGATGATGGAAGAACTGGAACTGGAGGCCTACCGCCTCCCTCCCAACTGGAGAGGAGAGGTCGAATCCTTTCGCCGGGTGGTCTTCGAAGATGGGGCCACCCGGATCTTCTTGAAGATCCCTTCGATCCGTCAAGAGGCGATTCGGTCCCTCACGCGGCATCTCAAGGAGAGGCGGGAGGAGTATCTCGCCGACCTTCCCATCGAAAGGATTGTCGAGGTCCTGGACGAGGCCTCCCGGAGATGGCTCGACCGAAGATATCCCTTGAGACGCCTGGCCCTCGATGCGATTCCGCTCCTCACCGGTCTCTCCCGGGAAGGGGTCGAGGCGAGCATCGATGCGGAGATGGAGAGCTCCTGCAGGGACGACATCTGGCGTGCCCTCTGTCTCGAGATCGGAAATCCCCTCTATTTGAACGATTTTCAATACAATCCCCATCTGGGCGGTTACAGCCGTTGCTTCGGCCCCGAGTTGATTCTGGCGATCTTTTCGGAGAATATTCCCGCCCTCCCCCATCTCCTTTTCATGAGGGCGGCCCTGGTCAAATCAGCCTGTATTGGGAAAGTGGCAAGCGGAGAGCCCATCTTTGCCCCGCTCTACCTGAGGACGATCGAGGAGATCGATCCTGAGATGGCCGAATGCATGGCCGTTCTCTACTGGCCGGGGGGGACGGAGGAGATCGAGTCCTCCCTCTTTGGTCAAGTCGATGCGGTCATCCTGTTCGGTGGGGTTGAAACCTGCCGATCCCTCCTCGAAAAGATCCCCAGGAGGGTGAAGGCCATCGTCCACGGCCACCGATTGGGGTTTGGGGTGATCGGTCGCCAGAAGCTGAGGCGGGAGGGCCTGGAGAGGCTTGCGGAGGACGTGGCCCTGGACTGTTCCATGTTCGACCAGCAGGCCTGCCTCTCCCCGCATGTTTATTACGTCGAAGAGGGAGGGGAGGTTTCGCCCAAAGCCTTCGCCCGAGCCGTGGCCGAAGCCATGGAGAGGGTAGGACGTAGGATGTCGAGGGGGAGGGTTTCTGTCTCTGCTGCGGCCTCGATTCACCAACTGAGGGGGAGCTATGAATTGAGAGAGTTGAACCGAGAAGAGGTTCTGCTTCTGACCTCTCCCAAAGGCACGGATTGGACCGTCGTCTATGAGAAGGACCCCGGGGTCTTTTTGCCCTCTCCGTTGAATCGTTTTCTAAGGATCTTCGGGGTCGAGGACATTTTCAAGATCCCTGCGGCCCTGGAGCCCGTTCGGGACTTCCTACAGAACGCGGCGGTGGCCATCGGAGATAAACGGGAGCGGGAATTTATTAACCTCCTCGGGGCGTTGGGAGTGAGCCGGATCACCTCGCCCGGGAAGATGGCCTTCCCTTCGATGATGTGGCATCACGACGGGATCTCACCCCTTGCCTCCCTCCTCCGGTGGTGCGATGTGGAGAAGAAAGAGGGCTCCTGAAGGGGAGAAAAAACATGAAATATTCGATTGCCACCAACTGGGACTTGGCATTGCTTGATCGACTGGAGGGGACTGAGGTCGAAAGCCTTTACGGTCAGATCTGGGGGGATCCCTTGGGTGGAGGACGGATGGCCCTCTTCATCCCAAAGGTAGATCGGGGGGCTGCCTCCACCTTCATTCGGGAAGCGAGGCGAAGGGGTCTGGGATTCAACTATCTGATGAACGGGACCTGTCTTGATAACTTGGAATTTACGAAGAAGGGCTACGGAACCCTTGTGGAGCATATCGAATGGGTCGCCTCGACCGGCGCCGATATGGTGACGGTCACTCTTCCCTTCCTGCTGGAGGTCGTCAAGAGGGAGGTTCCCCCTCTGAAGGTGGCGGTCTCTTCCTTTGCCCGGGTGGTGAGTGTTCAGCAGGCAAGGGCCTGGAGGGAGATGGGGGCGGACAAGATCATCCTGCCCGAATCGGTGAACAGGGATTTTCGAACTCTCCAACGGATCCGGGAGGCGGTCGATTGCGAGCTGGAACTGATCGCCAATCACTGCTGCCTCTTCCAGTGTTTCCTCGACCTCCATCACCGGAACATGGTCTCCCACGGCTCTCAGGCCGGCCACCCCTGCGGAGGGTTTGCGCCGGATTACTGCAAACTGGCCTGCCAGCGGCTGAAACTCTTGAGGCCGGAGGAGCTGATCAAATCGACCTGGATCCGTCCCGAGGACGTCCCCTCTTATGAGGAGATCGGAATCGATTGTCTGAAGCTCGTGGAACGCTTCAGGGGGACCGAGAGTCTCCTTCAAATCGTCCATGCCTATGAGCGCCAGAGGTTCGAGGGAAACCTGGTAGACCTTCTCAGCCTCCCCCAAGCCGGGGCCTTCCTTTCTCCCAATTTGGAGATCCTCGCCAGGACCGATCTCGTCGAGCCCGAGAAGATGGAGGCGGTGATGGCTGTGCTCCGGGAACCTTTTTCGGGAAGGGTGCATATCGACAATAAGAGGCTCGATGGCTTCCTGGACTTTTTCAAGGAGAAGGATTGCCTCCGGATGGATTGTGAGCGGTGTGGGTACTGTAAAGGGGTGGCCCGGAGGGTGATCCGCATCGACGAAGCCTGGCGCGGACAGATGGTTGCGAGATTCGAACGGGCCATGACGATGTTAACCACGGGAGAGGTGGCGGGTTTTCTCAAGGTTTGAACCTTGACGGAACCTCGGCAGAGGGTTAAGAAGGAATCAGGGGAGGCCTTTCTGTTCGCAAACCTTACCCAATGGATCTTGGAGTTGATGAGGGCCCATGGACAGCTCTCGGTCTTCATCGGCGTGATGATCGAACAGGTGATCGTTCCCATCCCCTCGCCGATGATCGTCATGGGAGCCGGGGCCATCTTGATCCCTCCAGATCTTTCCGTGCCCAACGGCCTTCTCCAGATCCTCTGGGTCATTGTCCTGCCCGGGACGATCGCTTCGACCTTAGGGTCTTTCATCGGCTACACGATCAGCTATTATGGGGGGAAGACGCTGGTCATTCGCCTGGAGAGATTTTTAGGGGTCGATTGGGACGAGATCGAAAGGCTGGAGCGGCGTTTCCAGGGGAAAAAGGTGGCCTTAAGCCTCCTTCTTTCGAGAGCCATTCCCGCTTTCCCCCTTTCACTGGTCTCGGTCTTTGCGGGCCTTCTCCGTATTCCCGTCCGGCCCTTCACCCTTTATACCTTTATCGGTTCGATCTTCCGTATTCTCTTTCTCGGTTTTCTCGGGTGGTGGGTGGGAGCGACCTACGAAAAGATAGCCACTCAATTCGATACATTGGAAACGATCGTTTCGGTCCTGATGCTGATCGCCATGGGAGGCGCGCTTGGATATTTTTATTACAAATTCCGAAGGAAGGGCTGAAATCCTTCCTCAGGGGGGTATTGGACATGGGGGGAATCTACTTTGGAAAGGAGGTCAGGGAATGAAAGTAACGGTGGATGAGGAGACCTGCATCGGGTGCGAGGCGTGCGTCGATATCTGTCCGGAGGTTTTCGAGATGTCGGGCGACAAGGCCGTCGTGAAGGTCAATGAAGTGCCTCAAGACCTGGTCGCCTCTTGCAAGGAGGCGGCCGAAAACTGTCCCGTGGAAGCCATTCAAATCGAAGATTGACTCTCAGAAAAAAAGGGGCATCCCGTCTTTCGGAATGCCCCTTTCCTCTCCATTCCCCTCCAGCTGGGCTGGATCAATCGAAATACTCTTTGATCTCCTTATAGCGGCTCGGGTCCCGCAGCCGTTCGAGGGCTTTGGCCTCGATCTGACGGATCCTCTCCCGGCTGAGGCCGAACTGCCTGCCGATCTCTTCGAGGGTACACTCACCGTCCTCCCCGATGCCAAAACGGAGTCTGAGGATCTTCTCCTCCCTCGGGGATAGACCTGACAGGAGCTTGCTCACCTGATGGACCAGATCCTTCTCGAGGAGCGAATCGGCAGGGGAGAGGCTCTTTTCGTCAGGGATCAGGTCTTCGAGGGTGCTGTCCTCTTCCCCGATGGGCATATCGAGAGAGATCGGTTCCTCGATGAGGTTGAGGATCTTTTCGACATCGTTGAGAGGGATGCCACTGTCTTTCGAGAGCTCCTGAGAGGTCGGTTCCCTGCCCAGTTTCTTGACCTGGTCCTTGAAAGATTTCATCATCTTTCCTTTTATTTCGAAGAGGTAGTTCGGGATCCGAATCGTCCTCGACTTTTCCGCGAAGGCCCTCAAGATGGCCGCCCGGATCCACCAGGAGGCATAGGTGCTGAACTTGTAACCCTTGGTGTAGTCGAACTTGGCCATCGCCTGCATCAGACCGAGGTTCCCCTCCTGGATGAGGTCGAGAAAGGAGAGGCCCCGATTGGCGTACCGTTTAGCGATGCTGACCACCAAACGGAGGTTGGCCTCGATGAGCTCGTTCTTCGCCTGCTGGGTCTCGAGGACGGCCTGCTGATAGCGGCTCAATAACTCTTTATACTTTTTAGTCTTCTCCCTTCTTTCGGCAGGAGACAACTTCTTTTTTCCGTTCTTGGCCTTCGTTTTGTTCGAGCGTGAGCCTCCATTGGTGGACTTCTTCCCGTTCTTCTGGGCTTGAGAGGGATAAAGTTCTGCCTTGAGGCGATTGGTCTTTATCTCGAGGGCTTTGACCAGCTCCTCGCCTTCCTTTATCCTCTTGGCCAGGTCCACCTCCTGTTCCGGGGTGAGCAGAGAGATCTTTTCGAGGCTTTTTAGGTATTCGAGAGTGATATCGTTGGAGAAGTAGTAGGGTTCATCCTGAAGCCCGTGGTTAGGATGTAAATCCTCATGCTCCTCGCCGATCATCTCTTCCCCTGGCTGGAGCTCAAAGTCGTCGAGCGTGGCCTCATCCAATTCGTTTACGTTGTACATCGGGGGGTCGACCGGAGCTAAATTTGGTACTGCGTCCTCGATTCCGGAGGGAGAAGAGATATCTTCGGCCACGAGTCTCATCGCCAAGGATTCCTCTTCTCGCTTCTTGCCATTTGTTCTGCCCTGTTTCAATTTTAACTCCTTTCTATTATATATATAAATAAAAAACCCCTTCCAACCGGACCTCTATTTGGAAAGGGTGAACCACCCGATATTCAATACCTTTGCTTTTATTTATGCCTTTTTCACTATCTCATTTACAGCCTCGGCTCGGATGACCCATCCTCCCACCTCTAATATATTAAAATAAACCCCGTTTGTCAAGGATTATTTTTTAAGATAATTATTCTTTGATTACAATGAGTTAAAAATTTTTTCGAAAATTTTCCCATTTCATATAGGATTTGTTCTAAACCTCCTCACCCATTCGTCTGATAGAGGCTTTCATTTTACAATCGGATGGTTCTGAGTTGACTTTAAATAGCCCTTCTTTTATATAGTTTCTTATCTCTCATTTGGCCATTTCGAAGATGAACAAAATAGAACAAAATTATTTGATTTCAAATGGTTATGTTGATCTTCACCTCCATACCACCGCCTCTGACGGGGTAAAGACCCCTTCCGAACTGGTCTGTTATTCAAAATCTAAGGGTCTTCGGGCAATATCCATCACTGACCATGACACGATCGATGGGTTGGAGGAGGGATTGGCCGAAGGGGCGAGGATCGATTTCGAGGTGATCCCCGGGGTGGAGATCAGTGTCGAGCATTCTCCAGGGTCAATGCACCTGCTCGGTTATTATATCGACATTGACTACCCCCCCTTGACCGCCAAGCTGGCCTACCTACAGAAAGCGAGGGCGGAGAGAAATCCCAAGATGATCGAAAGACTGAATCGATTGGGGATCAGGATCACCTATGAGGAGGTGATCAAGGCCTCCGGCGGAGGGCAGGTGGGGCGCCCGCACTTTGCCCAAGTTTTATTAGAAAAAGGGTATGTCAAGAGCTTTCAAGAGGCCTTCGACCGTTTTCTCAAAAAGGGGGCTCCGGCTTATGTAGATAAAGAGAGGTTTACCCCCCCGGAGGCCATTCGCTTTATCATCGAAGCGAAGGGGGTTGCCGTCCTGGCCCATCCGAACACCCTCGGCCTGAACGGCCATGCCGAGCTGGAAGGCCTGATCTTGAACCTGGTCCGGGCAGGGCTTAAGGGGATAGAAGTCTATTATCCCGAGCATTCCCCAGAGGAAATCCTACGTTATAAAGGCCTGGCCGAGAAGTATGGTCTGGTCATGACCGGGGGTACGGATTATCACGGTATCGACCGAGAAGGGCTTGATGTCGGGGTGGGAAAGGGAGAGATGAGGCTCCCCTATGCGATGGTCGAGGCCCTGAGATCGGTAAGGAACCGGTCAAATTTGTAAAGGGAGAGGCGAAGGTGGTCATCCTTCTCCTTGCGGTCACAACATTATTATGGGGAGCGACCCCCATCCTCGAAAAGATGGGTCTGACGAAGGTGGACCCCCTGGTTGGGGTAACCCTGCGCAGTTCGATCGTCACCGCCGGGCTTCTCTTCCTTACGGTGGTTATGGGGAAGGGAAAGGACTTGATCTCGGTGGACGGTAAAAGCCTTCTCCTTTTCGGGGCAAGCGGGTTGATGGCCGGGCTTTTCGGGATGTGGACCTATTATATGGCCCTCAAACTGGAACCCACCTCCAAAATTGTCCCGATTGCAGCGAGCTACCCCCTGATCACCGCCCTCCTAAGCGTCCTGGTCCTGAACGAAGGATTGAGCCTTCCAAGGGTGATCGGAACGGCCCTGATCGTCTCGGGGCTCTGGTTGGTCAAATAAGTCAACGGAGTTGCGGAGAAAACGATGAGGAAACGGAACAAGACGAATCGCCTAAAAGCGGCTTTGAAGAGAAAGAATGTGAAAAGGTCTTTAAGAAAATCGAAGGGTGAGCGAAAGTACCCCTCTTAAGCCTTTCCGGACTGGGGTCAGAAGAACGTGGTTCAAGGCTCCATCCCAAGACTCGTGTTTTCGGACTCCAAAGGGAAGATCTACGACCATCCCCATCTCAAGCTGGCAGGCCGTTCCGGAAACCAGTATCTCCGACCCGAACCTTCCGAGCTGGTGCCCCTTCCAAAGGGGAGTCAATTATTTATCCTTCCCGGAAGGGTTCCTGTTGGATGGGATGAGAAGGTCGAGGCCTTCGTTCCCATGGAGGGGGTAAAAGGCCCTCGAGGGGCCTCCCCTCATGCGGTCGCGGCCTTTCTGCCTCCGGGCTATGTCCGCACCCTTCTGCCGGCAACCGAGCTCAGAGAGAACGCCCCCATCCTCCCCCTCTGGGCCTACAGTGCTGTCGGGTGGAGCGCGGGGAAATTCTGGGCCACAGGAATCCTCATCGATCCAAATCCTCACTGGGACCCGAAATATTTTGGAAACGACCGTCTGCTTCAGAGAAAGGTCGGTGTCTCTTTAAAAAAGAGCCCCAAGAATCGCCTTCTGAAGCAGCTCGCCCGATGCGCCCTCGAATATCATTGCTTCGCCGCGAAGAACGTCTTCTTCCAGAGGTGGGAATGTCCCCTTCCCACCTCCCCGACGTGCAACGCCTCCTGCTTGGGATGCATCTCCCTTCAGCCTTCGGAGTGCTGTCCGGCCTCGATGGAGAGGATCGAGTTCGTGCCAACGCCGGAGGAGGTCGCAGAGGTGGCTGTCCCGCATCTGAAGGAGGCGGAGGATGCGATCGTCAGTTTCGGCCAGGGCTGTGAGGGAGAACCCTTGCTCCAGTGGCGACTTCTCGAAAGGGCGATCCGGATCTTCCGGGAGGAGACCGATCGGGGGACGATCAACCTCAACACGAACGGGAGCTATCCCGAGCGGGTGAGAAGGCTTTGCGAGGCCGGCCTCGATAGCCTCCGGGTGACCCTAAACAGTCCCAATCCGAAATCGTATCATCATTACCATAAGCCGAGGGGATATCGGTTTGAGAAGGTGGTGGAATCCCTCCTCGTGGCCAAAGAGAAAGGGATCTATACGGCGATCAACCTCCTGGTCTTTCCCGGATTCACCGACCGGGAGGAGGAGCTGGAAGGACTGATCCAACTGGTCAGAAAGACCGATCTCGATCTCATCCAGTTGCGCAATCTGAATATCGACCCCGACCTCTACCTTCGGGCGATGGGAGAGGGAACGGGCATCGGGATCCCGAAGATGGTTAAGGTTCTCAAAAGGGAGTTTCCCCGCCTCCGGTTCGGCTATTTCAACCGGACCAAGGAACGATTCGATACCCCTCCTTAAGGTTTCTCCGCGATCAGACTGGCGACGGCCTTCTTTCTCCCGCCCTCCTTAAAGATTCCCTCACGGTAATAGAGGATGCGGAAGTCCGTGAAAAGCCGGAGCAGTTCGTTGGGCTTGAGGAAGTACCGTAGCTGTTTTGGGCCTGCGGTGCCGATCTTTCTCTGTTCGAGGAGGTAGGTCTCGAAGATGACCCGACCGCCCTTTTTCAGCCCCTTTTTGATCCTCGGGATGAGCCTCCGGTTGAGGAAATAGAAGTTGGCGATGAGGTCGTAGCCTTCTTTTTCGATCGGATAGACGTTTAGGTCCGCGCACGTGGTGTGGATTTTCACCCCCGCCTCTTTTGCAAGCCTTCTCGCCTTCTTTAAACCGACCTCGGAGATATCCACCGCCTCCACCTCAAAACCCTTCTTTGCCAAAAAGACGGCGTTTCTTCCCTCTCCGGAGGCGAGGTCAAGGGCTCTGCCTCCTTTGGGGAGGTAGCGAAGGTGCCTCTTCAAGAAAGGGTTTGGGGCTTTTCCGAAGGCGTAACCTTTCTTAGAAAACCTTTCGTCCCAGCGCCTCAGGTCTGATTTCATCAGGAACCTCCCTCAAACCCTACCATGGAATTTCCGGAGGGTCAAATCGCCCTGACCTTCCCCTTTTCGTCCATGTTGACGCTTACCACATTAAGTGATAGGGTTAAAGGGGAAGGCGGGCCGTAAGAGATAGGGGATCAAAGGGAATGAGTTAGTTAGACCTCGAAATCAGAGGAAAGAGAAAGGGGGGATTTCAAAGATGGGGGAGAAAGAAGGAACCCGGGGGCTTCAACTTCGATTGATCGAGGCCATCACGCGGGCACAGGCCAATTTCATCACCGGCGTTGACTTCCGCGAGGTTTCCGAATCCCTCCTTTCCGATATTCTCGATTTGACCGAGAGTGAATACGGTTTCATCGGCGAGGTCCTTTATACCACCGAGGGAAAACCTTTCCTCAAGGTTCACGCCATCACTAATATCAGCTGGGATGAAAAAACCCGGACCTTTTATGAGCAAAAGGCCCCCGGGGGGATGGAGTTCTTTAATCTCAAGACCCTTTTTGGCGAAGTGATCACAACCGGTGAACCGGTCATCTCCAACGACCCTGCCGCAGACCCAAGGCGAGGAGGCACCCCCGAAGGACATCCTACCCTAAGGGCATTTTTAGGCCTTCCCATCGAGGTGGGGAAGAGGCTTGTCGGGGTGGCCGGCGTTGCCAACCGCCCAGGTGGGTACGACCTGAAGATCGTCCATTTTTTACAGCCCTTATTGAATACCATCGGACAGCTCATCGAAGCGAAGCGCAGCAGCATCGAGCGGACGAAGATCGAGGGGGATCTTCGAAGGGCGTTGGCCGAGCTGTCGGCCATCCATCAGAATGCCCCCATCCTGATGTTGGTGGTCGATCCGGAGCGACGGGTGCGAAAGGTCAACGGCGCTGTCTCCCTCTTTACAGGGCTTGGAGAAGAGGAGATGATCGATCGTCGTGAGGGAGAGGCCTTGCGCTGCCTTCACCACCTCGACGATCCCCAGGGATGCGGCTTCGGGCCTGAATGTACCACCTGTGGGATCCGCCTGGCCATCGAAGAGACCTTTTCAACGGGAAGAAGTTTGAGAAATGTGGAGGTATGGATCCCTTATGCCAGGGGCGAGGAGGTGGGGAGGGCGTGTTTTCTGGTCAACACGGCCCATTTGAAGGTGGACCCCGACGAAAGGGTGCTGATCTGCCTTCAGGACATCTCGGATCTTAAACGGACCGAGGCCGAACTCAGACTTTCTGAAGAGAAGGCGTTCAAGGCCTTTCAAGCAAGCCCTGCCTGGCTGGTCATCAGCTCCCTCGAAGAGGGGCGCTATCTCGAGGTCAACGAGGCCTTCCTCAGAAGCACAGGGTTCACCCGCGAAGAGGTCATCGGTCGGTCTGCCCTTGAACTTAATATATGGGCCGATCCCGGAGAACGGGCAGGTCTCGTCTCTGAATTGAAGGAAAGAGGGTCGGTGAGAGGCAGGGAGGTGACCCTTCGAAGAAAGTCCGGGGAACCCATAAATGTCCTTCTCTCGGCCGAGATCATCGAGATCGGCGGGGTGAAGTATATGCTATCGGCCTCCCTCGACATCACGGAGCGCAGGAGACAGGAAGAGGCGCCGAGGAGGTCGGAGGAGAGATATCGGACCCTGGTAGAAGGATCCATAGATGCCATCGCCCTCTTGGATCCGGAGAGACGGATCCTCTCCTGCAATCAGGCCTTCTGTCAGCTCTTTGGTTATGAACGGCAAGAGGTGGAGGGGAGGTCGATCCGGATCGTCCATCGATCCGATGAGAGCTTTCGTTCTTTCGGCGAACTGGCTTACCCTGTTATTAAAGAAAAGGGGAGTTTCAGAGGAGAGTGGACCTTTGTGCGGAAGGATGGGGCGGAGATCGAAGCGGAGGTGGTTTTATCCACTCTTCGATCTCCAGAGGGTTCCATCGCCGGATATGTCAGCATTTCGAGAGACATGACCGAGCGAAAACGAGCCGAGCAGGAGAGGGCAATCCTCCAAGAACAGCTCCGCCAGTCGCAGAAGATGGAGGCCATCGGGAGGCTCGCGGGCGGGATCGCCCACGATTTTAACAATATCCTCACGGTCATCAAAGGGTCCTGTCAGCTCTCCCTTCTCGGACTCCATGAAAAGGATCCTCTTTATGTTCACCTCAAAGAGATCGAACAATCAGCCGACAGGGCTGCGGATCTCATCCGCCAGCTCCTGGCCTTCAGCCGAAAACAGGTCTTGGAGCCCCGGGTGCTGGACCTCAACGGGATCGTTAAAAACCTTGAGAAGATGCTCCGCCGGATCCTCGGAGAGGATATCGAGCTGGTCACTTTTCTTGGAGAGGAGATCGGCCGGGTGAAGGTCGATCCTGGACAGATGGAACAGGCGATCATCAATCTCGCGGTGAACGCAAGGGATGCGATGCCGAAGGGGGGAAAGCTGACGATCGAGACGGCAGATATCGAGCTGGATGAGGATTATGCCAAAAGGCATGTCGGGGTGATACCGGGAGCCTACGTGATGTTGTCGATCAGCGATACAGGGATCGGGATGACGCCCGAGATTCAGGAGAGGATCTTTGAGCCTTTCTTTACTACGAAGGAGAGGGGCAAGGGGACGGGATTGGGGCTTTCCACGGTCTATGGCATCGTGAAGCAGAGCGGGGGCAACATCTGGGTCTATAGCGAGCCTGGACGGGGAACGACGTTCAAGATCTATCTCCCTCGTGTGGAAGGCCCCCTGGAGGAGAGGAGAGAGGAAGCGAGCTCGGAGGTTTCCCGGGGAAGTGAGACCATCCTGGTGATCGAGGACGAGGAGATCGTTCGGAAGCTGGCCGTCCGTTTGCTCAAAAGACAGGGGTACAACGTCCTGGAGGCGCCCGATGGGGGAAAGGCGTTTATGCTCTGTGAGAGTTACCGGGAGCCGATCCACCTCATTTTAAGCGACGTGGTCATGCCCGGGGTGAGCGGTCGAGAGCTGGTGGAGCGTCTCCAGA